>NZ_JBIYSM020000008.1:0-112742 GCF_044759095.2 Brevibacillus soli | reverse complement strand
GAGTGAGGGCGTGACGCAGGAGGATAGGGTGAGCGGCCTACTGGATGGCCGTCCAAGCAGCAAGTGTGATGCGTAGGCAAATCCGCGCATCGTCAAGCACAAGCTGTGATGGCGAGGGAAATTAAGTACCGAAGTCCCTGATTTCACACTGCCAAGAAAAGCGTCTAGCGAGGAATGAGGTGCCCGTACCGCAAACCGACACAGGTAGGCGAGGAGAGAATCCTAAGGTGCGCGGGATAACTCTTGCTAAGGAACTCGGCAAAATGGCCCCGTAACTTCGGGAGAAGGGGCGCCCCGGTAGCGTGATGAGCGCGAGGGGGCCGCAGTGAAAAGGCCCAAGCGACTGTTTAGCAAAAACACAGGTCTCTGCGAAGCCGCAAGGCGAAGTATAGGGGCTGACGCCTGCCCGGTGCTGGAAGGTTAAGGGGATGGGTTAGCGCAAGCGAAGCTTTGAACCGAAGCCCCAGTAAACGGCGGCCGTAACTATAACGGTCCTAAGGTAGCGAAATTCCTTGTCGGGTAAGTTCCGACCCGCACGAAAGGCGTAACGACTTGGGCGCTGTCTCGGCAAGAGACCCGGTGAAATCATAATACCTGTGAAGATGCAGGTTACCCGCGACAAGACGGAAAGACCCCATGGAGCTTTACTGTAGCCTGGTATTGGAACTTTGTGCATCATGTACAGGATAGGTGGGAAGCTGAGAAGCAGGGGCGCCAGCCTCTGTGGAGCTGTCGGTGGGATACCACCCTTGATGTACGGAGTTTCTAACTCGTCGCCCTGATCGGGTGAGAGGACCATGCCAGGTGGGCAGTTTGACTGGGGCGGTCGCCTCCTAAAAGGTAACGGAGGCGCCCAAAGGTTCCCTCAGAATGGTCGGAAATCATTCGCAGAGTGTAAAGGCAGAAGGGAGCTTGACTGCGAGACCTACAAGTCGAGCAGGGACGAAAGTCGGGCTTAGTGATCCGGTGGTTCCGCATGGAAGGGCCATCGCTCAACGGATAAAAGCTACCCTGGGGATAACAGGCTTATCTCCCCCAAGAGTCCACATCGACGGGGAGGTTTGGCACCTCGATGTCGGCTCATCGCATCCTGGGGCTGAAGTAGGTCCCAAGGGTTGGGCTGTTCGCCCATTAAAGCGGTACGCGAGCTGGGTTCAGAACGTCGTGAGACAGTTCGGTCCCTATCTGTCGCGGGCGCAGGAAGTTTGAGGAGAGCTGTCCTTAGTACGAGAGGACCGGGATGGACGCACCGCTGGTGCACCAGTTGTTCCGCCAGGAGCACAGCTGGGTAGCTATGTGCGGACGGGATAAGCGCTGAAAGCATCTAAGCGTGAAGCCCCCTCCAAGATGAGACTTCCCACAGCGTCAAGCTGGTAAGACCCCTCATAGACGATGAGGTTGATAGGTTCGGTGTGGAAGCGCGGCAACGCGTGGAGCTGACGAATACTAATCGGTCGAGGACTTATCCACATTCCTTGTGCAAAACTTGCGTATCCAGTTTTGAAGGTTCAATTTCACTATTGCGGAGAGTTACCCAAGAGGCCGAAGGGGACGGTTTGCTAAACCGTTAGTATGCGCAAGCGTAGCGAGGGTTCGAATCCCTCACTCTCCGCCATTCATTGTGGCGGTGTAGCTCAGCTGGCTAGAGCGTTCGGTTCATACCCGAAAGGTCGGGGGTTCGATCCCCTCCACCGCTACCATAGGGGCATAGTTTAACGGTAGAACGAAGGTCTCCAAAACCTTTGGCGTGGGTTCGATTCCTACTGCCCCTGCCATTGTTTCAACTTGCATGTGGCGGTCGTGGCGAAGTGGTTAACGCATCGGATTGTGGCTCCGACATTCGTGGGTTCGATTCCCATCGATCGCCCCATTTATATGGGAGTATAGCCAAGTGGTAAGGCACGGGTCTGCAAAACCTTCACCCCCGGTTCGAATCCGGGTACTCCCTCCATTCTTGTCCCAGTAGCTCAGCTGGATAGAGCAACGGCCTTCTAAGCCGTCGGTCGGGAGTTCGAATCTCTCCTGGGACGCCATTTGTTACTTCATAAGCGGTCGTGGTGGAATTGGCAGACACACCATCTTGAGGGGGTGGCGGGGCGACCCGTGCGAGTTCGAGTCTCGCCGACCGCACCAGGAGAAATACGGCCCGTTGGTGAAGCGGTTTAACACAGCAGCCTTTCACGCTGTCATTCAGGGGTTCGAATCCCCTACGGGTCACCATTTTTGCCCCACAGCCAAACCAAGTGAAGCCTTTTAGAGAGAAAGGCTTTTTTTTCTGCTTATCGGTCGTTCAATCGAATAGAACCGATTAAAGGTGGGAAAGGTGATAGAAGCGCCTCATTTTTTTTCCCACTTTTGGATGATTGCGATAAGGCTTGCTTTGAGGTAAACTCACCAATGAGAGAGAAATAAGAGAGAAATTTTGGAAAATCACTAACCTGCCTCAATCATGCAAGATCGGGGATGCAGGTCGAGGAGAAGAACCCATGATTGCATTAAAAGAAGTCATTGAGGGATTATTCATCGGATTTAGTTCTACAGTAGGGATTGTGAGTACTTACCAAACACTGGTATCCTGTGGAGGGCTTTTCCGGAAAAAAGAAGAAATTACTCACCCACCACAGAAAACATTCGCTGTGCTGGTGGCAGCTCACAATGAAAGCGCCGTAATTGCGCCCCTGATTGAAAACCTGAAACAACTTGATTATCCACGCGAAATGTACGACATTTATGTCATATGCGATAATTGTACGGACAACACGGCTGAAATTGTCCGAGCCCACGGTGCATACGCATGCGAACGTTTTGATGCCTCCAAGCGAGGAAAGGGCTATGGAATCGAGTGGATGCTGGAAAACCTTTGGGCCATGCCGAAGCAGTATGATGCGGTGGTTATGTTTGACGCAGACAACCTGGTCGAGAAAAACTTTTTGCAAGTCATGAACGACCGACTTTGCAAGGGAGCACGTGTCATTCAAGCATACCTGGATTCAAAAAACCCGTTTGACTCCTGGATTACACTCTCCTACGCAGTCACCTACTGGTTCACCAACCGCATGTGGCAGCTGGCCCGCCACAATTTGGGACTGCCCAACACTCTGGGAGGTACCGGGCTGTGCATTGAAAGCAAGCTGTTGAAAGAGATGGGCTGGGGAGCAACCAGTTTGACGGAGGACCTGGAATTTGCCACGCGCTGCATTGAGCGGGGAATTTATCCGACCTGGGCTCACGATACCAAAGTATGGGATGAAAAGCCGATTGATCTGAAATCTTCCATGCGGCAGCGCTTGCGGTGGATGCAGGGACATTACGATGTAGCAGGGCGTTACGTCGGCTCGGTGTTGAAAAATGGTCTGAAGCAGCGTCGTCTCGGCATGCTCGACGCGGCGTTTTACCTGTTCCAGCCGATGTATGTCCTGATCGTGACCATGATGTCGCTCTTGTTCCTGGGACGTTTCTTTGAGTTTGAAGCCTTCATGCCGGCCGCTCAGATCCTTCCTTCCTGGCTGGTGTACAGTTCTACGGCGCTCTTTTATCTGTTGCCCGTGCTGGCGCTGTTCCTGGAGAAGGTGCCGCTCAAGGCGTATCTGGGACTCTTGCTGCTGCCCGTCTTTTTCCTCACCTGGCTGCCGATCTTCTTCTACGCGTTCTTTACCAAGAAGAATCAGGAGTGGAGCCACACGGTACACACGCGGGCTATTCGCATCGAGGAGATCCAACAGTAAAGTGGATGGAAAGCCACAGGAAAAGTCCTGTGGTTTTCTTGGTGTATAAGAATTTATAAATTTGGACATCCCATACAGCCGCTAGAAAAGTGTTCGGGGCCCCGCCCGGCGAAGAAAGGGACCCCACTCGGCACAGCGATAGCTAACGCCGAGTGGGTCGAGGATAGCTAAAGTCGGCTGGGTTTTCTTATTTTTTACGTTTGGCAATGCAGCAGGAAAACCTGTTATAATAGAATGATGCAAGAAAGGAGTTGAGTATTTCAATGAATCTTTCTGTGAAAGCACCATCCGCTGAGACCCCGCTCTTGTGGGGCGACAAGCGTTATCATACATGGAACTACCATCTGCGTCAGATGTTTCAGGAGAAAATCTTCAAAGTCCCGCTGGATGGCGGCTTTACCTGCCCCAACCGGGACGGGAAAGTAGCCATTGGCGGCTGCACCTTCTGCAGCGCGCGCGGTTCCGGTGATTTTGCCGGTGATCGTCGCATGGAACTGGAAAAGCAGTTCCACGACGTGAAGAACCGCATGCACCAAAAATGGCCGGAAGCCAAGTACATCGGATTCTTCCAGGCCTTTAGCAACACCTACGCACCGGTGGAAGAGCTGCGGGAGATGTATGAAGTCATCCTGAAGCAGGAGGGAGTCGTCGGCCTTTCCATTGCGACACGTCCGGACTGTTTGCCGGATGACGTCGTGGAATACCTCGCCGAACTGAACGAGCGGACCTATCTTTGGGTAGAATTGGGGCTGCAGACCATCCATGAGCGCACGGCACAGCTGATCAACCGCGCACACGACTACCAGTGCTACCTGGATGCGGTGGAAAAACTGCGCAAGCACAATATTCGCGTTTGTTCCCATATCATTTACGGCTTGCCGGGTGAGACGCATGAGGATATGATGGAAACGGCCAAAGCCGTCGCGCATCTGGACGTACAGGGCATCAAAATTCACTTGCTGCACCTGCTGCGCAAAACGCCTATGGTAAAGCAGTATGAAGCGGGCCTGCTGGAATTTTTGACCCAGGAAGAGTACACCAAGCTGGTGGTGGATACGCTGGAGATCCTCCCGCCGGAAATGATTGTTCACCGCGTGACAGGGGATGGTCCGCCGGATTTGCTCATGGGTCCGATGTGGAGCCGGAAGAAGTGGGAAGTACTGAACGGCATTGACGCCGAACTGGTGAAAAGGAACAGCTGGCAGGGCAAGTTTTATGTGCCCCAGGCATAAATCAACACAAAAGAAGGAGCCTTCTTCGGAGGCTCCTTTTGTCGTTTAGCTGTCGGAGAGGGAAGTGATGACAAATCCGCGTTGTTCCAGCTCTTTGCGGATGACATCCCGGCTGTCGTCGGATGTGTATTTGGTTAAGATACGCCGCACTCCGTGATGTTCCGAATCAAAGGAGACACAAGAGATGACGTTCGCATTGTGTGCGGAAAGGATGGACATGATCTCCTTTAAGAGCCCCTTTCCTTCATAGTGGGTGAGGATCATCCTCGTGCCCTTCACTCCCATGCCGAACGCCGATTCCAGCACCAGTTCCATGTCCTTCCGTTTGATGATGCCGATGAACTTTTGGTCGTGGTCCACAATGGGAACGAACGGGTAGCGAACGATAATCGGCAGGGCATCCTCATACAGGTTCTCCACGGTAAGCTTGGGAATGGTCCGATCTACCCCTTCCGCCAGTGGAAGTTCGATAAAATCCTGATAGGAACCGCGAAAGATTCCCTTTTCAAACAGCTCGAAAAGGCTGCGTTTGCTGAGCGCACCGTAAAACGAGCCGTCGTGATCCATGACGGGGATGCTGTACAGCTTTTTCTCCTTCATTAGTTCGAGGGCTTTGCTGATTTTATCGCTGGGATAAACGGTAGAAATGGCAGAAAGCGGCGAAAGACATTCCTTCAGAAACATAGGATACCCCCATTTGCTTGTCGTATCCCTATTATACGAAATGCAAACAATATATGGCAATTGAGACAATTCTATCTTCTGACAAGCTGTTTGCGGGCTCGCAGCGGATAGTTGGTGATAATGCCGTCCACTCCCATCCGGCGGCACTCTCTGATTCGTTCGGGATCGTCTACGGTCCAGACCATGACCTGAAGGCCGTTCGCCTTTGCCTGTTTGACCAATGAGGGAGTCAGTTCCTCATTCGGCACGTGCAATTGGTCGGCTTCATAGCGAATGGCCACCTCCCAGGGACGGCGCAGTGGACCCATGTACAAAAGACCAGTCTTTTGACGGGGATTCAGTTGCTTGATACGCCGCAGGCTGTCAAAGTTGAACGACGAGATGACTGTACGTCGGGTGAGGCGGTGTTTTCGCACGAGTGTTACCACCTTTTCTTCCAGCCCTGGTTGGGGGACGAACAAGTTCTTCAGCTCGATGTTGAAGCGGAGCGGGGTCAAAGCCAGCTCTTGCAGAACATCTGCCAGGGAGGGAATGCGCGCCTCGCTGAAGCGTTGACCAAATGGTTTGCCGGCATGAAACTGCCGCAATTCGTCAAGCGTAAAATCCTGAACCGAACCTCGGCCGTCAGTGGTTCGCTCCAGCCGATGATCATGAATCACGACCGCTTCTTCGTCCTGGGACAGCTGCACATCCAGTTCAATGCCGTCAGCCCGCTGACGCAATGCCCCGTGAAATGCTTCCATCGTGTTCTCCGGATAGTGGCCAGATGCGCCGCGATGGGCGTAAATGAGAGGGATCACGTGGGCTTCCTCCTTCCATATCGAAATGGCCTCTGAGAAGCCAGTTCCAAAGTCTGATTTGCTCGTTCGTTTTTGCCCTATTACATGAATATGTAATGAGCCCCTTTGTACGACCACGAAGAGGGGCTTCTCGTGAGCAGAGTTCCCTCTAACTTATGTGCCGAGGGGTGAATGGCTCTCGACGAATACCAGCTGATCTTTATACATTCTGGCAGATGACGCAGAGGAACAGCGTGCTACAATGGGAAAAAAGGCGCGGAAGGATGGAAAGAAGAATGACAGATGTGACAAGCATGTTGGAGGCGGGAGATCTGGTCGTCGACGAACGGAACCTGCGCGTAAAGCTGCATCAGTACGATCGGAACCAAATCCCTCGTTGGGACAAAGAAATGAGGCGTCTGGCGATAAAGTCAAATGCGACAAAGCTGATCGTCTACGCCAAAAAGCCGGACGTAGAGGCGTGGGCTTCACTTGGCTATCATCAGGAAGGAAAAATTGACGGATTCTTTAACGGGGAAAACGCACAGATGCTCTCCTGTTTCCTGACGGAAGAACGGGCAACATCGGCAGCCCCTCAACTCGCGGATGAAATTTTGCAAGTGAGTCTTGACAAGGCATCTTATCGACAGGAGAAAAGCCTGCCGGACGGCTGCGTCATGCGCCCGGCGACAGAAGCGGACGCAGAGGCCTTGGCTCGTTTGTACAAGCTTGTTTTTGCCACGTACCCCACGCCGATGGACGATCCCGCGTACGTGCGAAAGACCATGCTGGAAAGCACCCATTACTTCGTGATCGAAAACGGCGGAAACATCATTTGCGCCGCATCGGCGGAGGTTTCCGAACGGTTCGGTTCAGCGGAGTTGACAGATTGCGCCACCCATCCCGACCATTTGGGCAAAGGGCTGCTCCAGCCTTTGTTTGCCGCTCTGGAGGAAAAGATGGAGCAGTTGGGCATATACTACCTGTACACGTTGACGCGGGCGCAATCGGCGGGAATGAACGTTACCGCCGCCAAACAGGGGTATCAGTACCGGGGAAGGTTGATCAACAATTGCAGCATTTTCTCCGGGTATGAAGACATGAATATCTGGGTGAAGCCGCTGCGGTTGACCTGGGAATAGCAGAGGCATCAAGACGGGTACAACAATCGATGAAGACGAAACGCCATCAGGGCAAGCTGCAGCTGCCAACGCTGATGGGCGTCTTCCAGATTGCAGCCCGTCTTTTCTTCTATTTGTTCCAAACGGTATTTTAGCGTATGGCGATGAATATATAACGCTTGGGACGCCTTCAGTCCGTTGCAATTGTGTTCGAGGTAGGCATGAAGCGTCTCCAGCAGCTGTTGATTATGCTTCCGATCGTACTCGAGGAGCCTGTCCAATAGCGGATGCCACAGCGCCTGCAGGGTTTCCTGCTGTCGATGGTACGGATACAAAAATTGATACCCCTGCATCTCGGTGTAGGGAAGAAGAGCTGGAGCCCGGGTCAACAGCGGATAGGCTTGCAGGGCGTAAACGGCTTCGTCGGCGGCATCCGCCAACTGAGACAACAGGGAGCGGGGGCTGCTGATCCCGAGGTGCAAAGGCGCGTCCGGATAGAGCTTCAGCCACTGCGCCGCCAGCTGCTCCAACAGGGATTGGCTTCGTTTGTCCGCCGGCAGGACAAGTAACAGGGATTGTGCCCGCTCACGCAGGAGATATGGGTGATGGTGCCGGTCGCACAGACGTTTCAGGAGGGTGATGCAGGTCTGGTGCAGGACGGAAAGATTGGCATCTTCTTTGGCTGCGACGCGAACGGCAGCAATCAAATGACGGCCCGCAAGCGGATACCCGAGCAAGCGGCTCCGTGTTTCCAACTCGGAGTCGCTTATGCTTCGTCCGCTCAGGAGTTCTTCAACGAAGTCCCCTTTCAAGCGCCATTCCGTCGCGGCTACTGCCCGTTCCTTTGCGTATTCCAGCGCGCACAGAGTAGCGGCGTGCTGCAGGGCGACGTTGTCCAGCTCTTTCCACGAGCATTCAGGCTTGGTAAGCATCAGTGATCCGTAGTGCTCTCGAGCGGCGCGAATCGCGGCGGTCTGGGTGGACAGTTTTCCGCGGTCAAGGAGTTCTGCTCCCAATTGGATCGCTTCAAACCCGAGGGCATCCGTTATCGTGACGGCACCTCCGGTAAGCTGGGCCAGTTCGGAAGCGATGGCGGGAAGTCCCCCTTTTGACAGGGCTGCCTCAATCATCCGGTCGTGAATCGCTTGAGAATAGGCAAGCGTCTCGAACTGTCGATTGACGATCGGCTGCAGGATTGCTTTTGTAATGGTGGAAAAGTTCATCTCCAGCGGAATTTCGATGAGCGGCAGATTGTACCGGTTGGCCGCCTCGATACATGCTGACGGGATCTCCCGCAGGTAAAAGCCGGTATGCAGCGCCACCCCGCTCAGTTTGCGTTCGACGAGCGAGGGGATAAACTGCGACAGCTTTTGTTCGTCATCAGCCAGACCGAAGCCGGTGGTGATGAGGAACTCTCCCTCCTGCAGACGGGAGGTGTCCTCCAATACCTCCACGATGGTTACCCAGCGGATTTGATTGTCCAATCCGCTTTCCCCGGCGACCAGTCGCGTCTGTACCATATCGGGCAGCTGCAGGGCTTCGCGTATCGTGATCGTCATACCGTTCCTCCCCATGTCCAATCTCTTTTATACAAAATGTACAAAAGATTATGTCTCTTTTCCATCTTTTTTTGCCAGCCGGTCGAATGGCGCGGGAAACAAGGTCAGCTAGGATGGAGGTATAGAACAGGGTGAGGTGGCTGTCATGCAGAGAAGCTATGTCATAAAACCGGAATTGGGCAAAACATATCCGTTTGTCTCCCATGGAAAAGGGGTCTATCTCTATGACCAGGAGGGGAGACGGTACATCGACGGCTGCTCCGGCGCTGTTACGGCAAGCATCGGCCATGCTGTCGAGGAAGTGGCGGAGGCGATGTACGAGCAGGCAAAGCAGGTTTCCTTTGCCTATCGTTCCCAGTTCAGCAGTCAAGCGGTTGAGGAACTGGGCGCAAAACTGGCCGAGTGGGCACCGGGTTCGCTCAACTGGAGCTTTTTTGTCAGCAGCGGCTCGGAAGCGACAGAGACCGCACAGAAAATCGCCATTCAATACTGGCAGGAGCGGGGATTCCAGGGCAAAAACCGGATCATCTCCCGCTGGATGAGTTATCACGGCATTACCATGGGGGCTCTTTCCATGTCCGGACACGTGCTGCGCCGCAAGCGCTTCGTCCCGCTTCTGGAAGACTATCCGTCCATCTCCGCGCCGTATCCGTACCGCAGACCTGAGGGAATGGCGCTGGAGACGTATGCGATGCACTGTGCCAATGAGTTGGAGACAGCCCTCTTGCGGGTAGGTCCCGAGAACGTGGCGGCCTTTATTGCCGAACCGGTGATTGGTGCTTCGGGCGGGGCGGTCGTTCCGCCGGACGGATACTTTCAGCGCATTCGGGAAATCTGCGACAAGTATCAGGTGCTGTTTATCGCAGACGAAGTGATGACAGGCGTGGGGCGTACGGGCAAGCGATTCGGGGTCGACCACTGGGGCGTTCAGCCAGATCTGATGGCACTCGGAAAAGGGATGAGCGCCGGGTATACCCCGATGGCAGCCACGTTGGCGACAGAAGAAATCATCGACACCATCACGCGCGGCTCCGGACTGATCATGGCCGGACACACTTACAGCGCCAACCCGCAATCAGCGGCCACGTCTCTGGCCGTGCTGCGCTACGTCGAAAAGCACAATCTGGTGGAGCAGGCGGCGAAACACGGTGACTATCTGCTGCAGCAGCTGAAGAAACTGGCGGATGAGCTGCCGTTGATCGGGGAAGCGCGCGGCCTCGGGCTGTTGTGCGGCCTTGAATTTGTCAGAGACAAGCAGACGAAAGAACCGTACCCGCTGTCTATGGGGATCAGCAGCCGCGTCATCAAGCGCGCTTTTGAAAAAGGGCTCCTGGTCTACCCGGCGGTGGGCGGCCTGGAAGGAGTCGCGGGCGACGCCATCATCATCTCTCCGCCGCTTACCATCACCATCGCGGAGATTGACGAGCTGGTAGGGCTGCTGCGGGAAGCGGTACAGACCGTACAATCGGAGTTACATCAGGCACAGTCGCTGGCATAGAGGAGGGTTCAGGTTTGAGGAATCGGTTTGAAAAAGTCATATCACTGGAAGAAGCGCTTGACCACTTTCATGACGGCATGACATTGGCTGCCGGTGGATTCGGCGGGGTAGGAAATCCGCCTACGCTGATCCAGGGCATTCTCGACAAGGGCGTAAGGAACATTACCCTGATCAGCAATGACACGGCCTTTCCCCATATCGGCGTAGGCAAACTGGTCACAGAGCGGCGCGTGAAAAAGGTAATCGCCTCGCACATCGGATCAAACCCCAACGCAGGGGCGCAAATGACGGCCGGAGAGCTGGAAGTGGAGTTCTGTCCCCAGGGGATTCTCGCGGAGCGGGTACGCGCCGGCGGGGTAGGTCTGGGCGGCATCCTGTCCGACATCGGCCTTGGGACCATCGCGGAAAAAGGAAAGCAAAAGGTAACGGTGGACGGCAAGGAGTATTTGCTGGAAACACCGCTTACTGCCGATGTGGCCATCGTTCACGCGAAAAAGGCGGATCGCTTCGGAAACCTGGTATACGATACGAGCGGACGCAACTTTAATCCGCTTGTGGCGATGGCCGGCGACATCACCATCGTGGAGGCGGATGAAATCGTCGAGATCGGCGAGCTGAATCCCGAGGAGATCGTGACGCCAGGGGTTTTTGTCAACTATATCGTCCAAAGCGAAGGGGTGAACTGGCGATGGGCTTGGGAGAAGTAAGGGAGAGCGAGAACTACCGCGAGCGGATCGCCCGCCGAGCGGCACAGGAAATTGAAGACGGCATGATCATCAACCTGGGGATCGGCATCCCGACATTGGTGGCCGATTATATCCCCAAAGAAAAGCGGGTGATGTTTCACGCGGAAAACGGCATACTCGGAACAGGCCCAAGCCCGGCCAAAGGGGAAGAAAACCCGATGCTGTGCAATGCAGGCGGATTTCCGGTGACGCTGGCCACAGGCGCTTCCTTCTTTGACAGTGCGACCGCGTTTGCCATCATTCGCCGCGGGTTGCTGGACATGACCATCCTCGGTGTGCTGGAAGTCAGCCAGACGGGTGACATTGCCAACTGGATCGTACCAGGCAAACGCGTTCCGGGCATGGGCGGCGCGATGGAACTGGCGCAAAAAGCGAAGAAGGTAATGGTGCTGACCACCCATCTGGACAAAAACGGACGCTCCAAAATTGTGCGGGAGTGTTCCCTTCCGCTGACGGCCCATAAAGCGGCTGACCTGATCATCACCGACATGGCGGTGATGGAGGTAAAACCGGACGGACTGTACCTAAGAGAAGTGATGTACCCGTACACAGTGGGTGACGTGATCGGGGCAACGGAAGCAGAGCTTAGGATCGACGGCCAAGTCGCTGTTTTTGAATAATCACGAAGGAGGGGATGTCTTGATGACCGGCTGGAAGGAAAAGATCCAAGCGCAGATCAAAAAGGAAAGGGAAGCTGCTGTCGAACTGCTGCAGGCCTGGGTGAGAGAGAAAAGCGTGCAGGGGGAAGAACGCTCCATTCAGGAGAGTATTGCCAAAAGATTGGACGCGATGGGCATGGAGGTAGACTTGTGGGTGATGGAAGGCGAGGAGTTGACCCGGCATCCGTATTTCGTGTCCCCGCGAACCTCATTTGAGAACAGTCCGAATGTAGTAGGCGTGTGGAAAGGAACCGGAGGCGGCCGCTCCCTGATCCTCAACGGTCATGTGGACGTGGTGCCCGCCGGCGACCGCGCCCAATGGGAGCATGATCCGTTCAGTGGAGAAATTGTGGACGGCAAGCTGTACGGCCGGGGTGCGACCGACATGAAGGGAGGGAACCTCGCTTCCCTGTTGGCGATCCAAACGCTGCAGGCCCTTGGAGTTCGCCTGCAGGGCGACGTGATTTTTCAAAGCGTCGTAGAGGAAGAGAGCGGTGGGGCCGGCACGCTTGCGACGATTTTACGCGGATACAAGGCAGACGCGGCGCTGATTCCCGAACCCACCAACATGAAAATCTTCCCCAAGCAGCAAGGCTCGATGTGGTTCCGGCTGACCGTCAAGGGTCGTTCCGCACATGGCGGCACCCGCTACGAAGGCGTAAGCGCGATTGAAAAGAGCATGCTCGTCGTACAGGAAATCGCCCGTCTGGAGAAAGAGCGCAATGATCGAATCACCGACCCGCTCTATGCCAAGCTGCCCATCCCCATCCCGATCAACATCGGCGTGATTGAAGGAGGCAAGTGGCCGTCATCGGTGGCGGATCTGGTGAAGCTGGAGGGACGCATGGGAGTGGCGCCGGGGGAAGCGATGGACGACGCCAAAGCCGAGATGGATGCGGCTCTGAAACGCTTGGCGGAGCGGGATCCCTGGTTTGCCGAACACCCGGTGGAGCTGGAGTGGTTTGGTGCCAGGTGGGTACCAGGAGCGGTGGCGGAAGATCATCCGCTCATGGAGCTTTTGCAAAAGAGCTTTGAAAGCGTGACGGGCAAGCAGGCCGTCGTGGAGGCATCGCCATGGGGGACGGATGGGGGCTTGCTGACGGTGCTCGCCGACACCCCGGCGATCGTAGTGGGACCGGGTGTCACTCAGGTAGCTCACTACCCGAATGAATATATTGAACTGGACACTGTGTTTCAATGTGCCGAAATATTCGCACTTACCATGCTGGAGTGGTGCGGAATAGCGCAAGAGGGAGGCGTATCATCATGAGTCAAATGACAACCAGGTTCATCCAATTGAAAACGGCCGTACCCGGCCCGAAAGCCCAGGAGCTTTTGGCCCGCAAGGAAGAAAACGTACCGCGCGGACCTTTCAACACAGCGCCTACCTTTGTTGTCAAGGCACAGGGAGCGCTCCTGACCGACGTGGACGGCAACACCTTCATTGATTTCGCCGGTGCCATCGGTTCGATGAACGCCGGTCACTGCCCGCCAGCCGTCGTGGAAGCGCTGAAAGAGCAGCTTGATCAGTACATTCACACCTGCTTCCACGTCATGATGTACGAACCTTATGTGCAGTTGGCGGAGAAACTGAACCAAATCACGCCGGGTACGCATGCGAAAAAGACGTTTTTCCTCAACAGCGGAGCGGAAGCGGTAGAAAATGCGATCAAAATCGCCCGAAAGCACACCGGCCGGAAGGCGATCATCTCCTTTGAGCGGGGTTATCACGGCCGAACGCTTTTGGCGATGACGCTGACCAGCAAGGTCCGCCCGTACAAGTACCAGTTTGGCCCGTTCGCTCCGGAAGTGTACAAAATGAGTTATCCGTACTACTACCGCGCGCCGTACGGAGCGACTCCGGAAGAAGTGGACAGGGAAACGCTGCGTCGCTTTGAAGACTTTTTCCTCGGGGAAGTTGCGCCGGACGATGTCGCCGCTGTCATCATGGAGCCGGTACAAGGGGAAGGCGGTTTTGTCGTTCCGTCCAAACGCTTCGTACAAGGGGTCAAGGCGATTTGCGAGAAGCACGGCATCCTGTTTATCGCCGACGAGGTACAGACCGGATTCGGCCGCACCGGTAAAATGTTCGCCATCGAGCACTTTGACGTCGTGCCTGACTTGATCGTGATGTCCAAATCGATTGCGGCAGGGCTGCCGATCAGTGCCGTTACGGGGCGGGCGGAAATAATGGACGCGCCCAACCCGGGTGAAATCGGCGGTACCTACGGTGGAAGTCCGCTCGGCTGCGTGGCCGCACTGAAAGTGATTGAGATGATGGAACAACAGAATCTGCCGGAGCGCGGCCGGATCATCGGGGAGAGAATCCTGCAGCGTTTCCAGCAGTTCCGCGAAAAGTATGCGCAGGTGGGAGATGCCCGCGGTCTGGGGGCGATGTGCGCGATGGAGATCGTCAAGGACAAGACGACCAAGGAACCGGATAAGGAATTGACGGCCAAAATCGTGCAAGCCTGCAACCGCCGCGGTCTTGTCCTGCTCTCTGCCGGATTGCACAGCAACGTGATCCGCATCCTCTCTCCGCTGGTGATTACGGATGATCAACTGGAGGAAGGTTTGGCCGTCATGGAGAATGTGTTAGAAGAGCTGTGCACATCCAACCGATAAGGGGGAGGACTATTATGAAAAAAGCGTGCTACATTGGCGGAGAGTGGGTAGAAACGGCGGAGTACGCACCGCTGTATGCCCCGTTTAGCGGCGAGCAGATCGCCGAGATCCCGCTGGCTGATGCAAAGACGGTGGAAAAGGCCATCACAGCAGCCGAGGAAGCCGCTTCTGTCATGCGTCGCATGCCTGCACACCAACGGGCGAACATTTTGGAAAAAATATCCACCCTCTTGAACGAACGTCTGGAAGAGGCGGCAAAAATCATCGCGCTGGAGGCGGGCAAACCGATCAAAACGGCTCGCGGCGAGGTAATTCGGACCATACAGACGTACAAGTTTGCCGCAGAAGAGGCGAAGCGCATTCACGGCGAGACGCTTCCGCTTGATGCGGCCATCGGCGGAGAAGGACGGCTGGCTTACACGGTACGGGAACCGCTGGGCGTCATCGGAGCGATCACACCGTTCAACTTCCCGATGAATCTCGTCGCCCACAAAGTGGGACCGGCGCTTGCGGCAGGCAATACGATTGTGTTAAAACCGGCTTCCCAGACGCCGCTTTCCGCCTTTTTCCTGGCTGAAATTGCGGAACAGGCGGGACTGCCGGCTGGCGCGCTGAACGTGATCACCGGCAGCGGCGGCAAGGTCGGCGATCTTCTGGTGACGGATCCGCGGATCAAGGCGATCACCTTTACCGGCAGCCCTGCAGTCGGCATCGATATTCGCAATCGAGCCGGACTGAAGCGGGTAACCCTGGAGCTTGGCTCCAACTCTGCGGTGATTGTCGACCGTGACGTCAACCTGGAGGAGGTCATTCCGCGCTGCATTTTCGGCGCATTTGCGTACTCCGGTCAGGTGTGCATATCCGTCCAGCGCATCTATGTCGTGAAGGAACTGTACGAGACATTTGTGGAGCAATTTGTGGCGGAGACCCGCAAATTGCAGGGCGGTGATTCCCTGTCCGAGTCAACGGACTACTCCGCCATGATCAGTCCGAAAGAAACGGAGCGGGCTTTGGCCTGGATTGAAGAAGCGAAACAGCGCGGTGCCCGCGTCGAGTGCGGCGGAGAGACAGTGGGGCGCGTTCTGCAGCCTACCGTGCTGACCGGTGTTCCTGCGGATGCGAAGGTTTCCTGCCAGGAAGTATTCGGTCCGGTCGTATTGATAAATCCCGTTGACACGGTTGACGAAGCAATTGCACTGGTCAACGACTCCCGCTACGGTTTGCAGGCGGGTCTGTACACCAATAATCTCGCACTTGCGCTGCAGGCGGCGGAACAGCTGCACGTAGGCGGCGTGATGATCAACGACGTGCCGACGTTCCGGGTCGACCACATGCCGTACGGTGGGGTAAAAGAGAGCGGTATGGGACGGGAAGGCGTCAAATACGCTGTCGAAGAAATGACGGAGTTAAAGCTGGTTGTGATCAAACGCTAAGACACAAACAGGCCCGGTCTGCAGGAAAGGCCGGGCATCTTTTCTGTTACAGGTGAATTTTTTTAGCAAAAACCATTGCACAAGTAAGGGTTTTTATGCTATAGTAATTCTTGTCTGATACGCGGAGGGATACCGAAGTGGTCATAACGGGGCGGTCTTGAAAACCGTTAGGCGGCAACGTCACGGGGGTTCGAATCCCTCTCCCTCCGCCATACATAGAAGAGGCAAGCAGGTAGATGATCCTACCTGCTTTTTTGGTGTATATGAATTTATAAATTTGGACATCCCATACAGCCGCTAGAAAAGTGTTCGGGGCCCCCGCCCGGCGAAGAAAGGGACCCCACTCGGCACAGCGATAGCTAACGCCGAGTGGGTCGAGGATAGCTCATGCCGGGTGGGTTTTCTTGGTGTATAAGAATTTATAAATTTGGACATTCCATACAGCCGCTAGAAAAGTGTTCGGGGCCCCAGCCGACACCAGCGTTAGCTAAAATCGGCTGGGTTTTCTTATTTTCCAAGCTGTACGTATCAGGTGACAGTACGCTCAAAAAAGGAGTGATATCGCCGACGCAGCAGATGTGCAATTCATGCATGGCCCGGGTGCATGCCGTGTAGAAGAGTTTCCGCTCCCTCTCTCTCCCGTATTGGTATTGCGAAGCATTGTAGATGATAACCGCGTCGAATTCCACACCTTTTGCGAGATAGGAGGGAATGACCAGCGTACCAGCCTCGAACGAGACCGCCTCCTTTCCGATCAGTCGAAGCGGCGAATCGCCCCGCAATGCTTGGTATGCTTCTTGGCTTTCTGCAAAGGTTTTGCCGATGACGGCTATCGTTCGATGGCCGTCCGCTTGAAGAGAGCGGATGCGTTCTTTGATCCGGGCGGCGAGTTCCGTCATGTCTGCTGCTTGCGTTACGGTTGGTTTCCGCCCCTCCCGGTTAAAAGGCTCAATAGCGTCTCCTCCCGCAATCAGTCCACGCGTGAATACCACAATCGGCCGCGTGGAGCGATAGCTTCGCGTCAGGACGATTTTTTCTGTCTGTTCCTCCGGGTAAAGCGAGGATAGTTTTGCAAAATGGTTGCTGCTGGAATGGACGTATATCCCCTGATTAAGGTCGCCGAGCATCGTCATTTTACCGTTCGGAAACATCCGTCTGAGGAAAGCGATCTGAAAAGGCGAATAATCCTGCGCCTCATCGATAAAGACGTGACGCACGGAATGGTTGGTCCGGAATCCTTCCATCCGTTCTTTTAGGTAGAGATACGGTGTGGCATCTTCATACGCCAGCTCAGAGCGGTCCAGCCGTGCCACTGTCTGTTCGCAGATCTCCTCCCATGAGTCAGGCAAGTCGGTACGGTCGTTCGATGGATAAAGGCGATGGGCATCAGTGAACAGCTGCCGGTATAGGGCCGGGACGTCAATAAACTGAAGGCGCTTTACAACTGCTCTCAGCGGTTCGAAGTGCCTGTTTACGACAAGGGCGGCGAGCAGCTTTTGTTCGAGCGCAAAGTCGTCGAATGTATTTCCCCCAAGCCGTTTTCTTCTTCTCAGTTCCTCATACGCCTCCCGGTAGTCATCCTGGTCGAGCAGCTCGATTTCATCTTCAACCCATGGTTTTTTTCGCTCCAGGCTTGCCTGTTCCTCCAGTTGCGCAAGCAGCCATTTGGCCAGAAGGATCAATCGGTTGGGGATTCGCATGGAAGGATCCAGGGAATAGAACTGTTCTGCCATGCGTTCAGCTGAAAGGATGATTCTTCCGCGGAACGTTACGTCCCGAAAACGCATGCCTTCCCGTCCAAGCCATTCGATGTACCGATCGACCATCTGCATGAATGCAAGGGACGCCTTGAAGCGAATGCCTTCGATGCGTGGTGCATAACCGGATTCGTTTGCGGCGGTGAGCACATATTCGAGCTGCATGAACGGATCTTCGAGTCGGAAGGTTTTCCCCAGCCGCCGTTCCAGGTACTCCTGAAAGGTGGTCTGCTGCATGTTCTCTTCGCCAAGCTCTGGGAGAACGGTAGAGATGTAGCTGTTAAACAGCGGATTGGGGGAAAACAGCACGATCTGCTCCGCGTTCAGAGTTTTCCGGTAGCGGTACAGCAAATAGGCGACCCTCTGAAGCGCTGCGGATGTCTTGCCGCTTCCCGCCGCCCCCTCTACGATCAGCAAGTGACTTCGTTCGTTCCGAATGATGCGGTTTTGCTCTTTTTGTATCGTAGCCACAATACTTTTCATCTGCGAGCTGGCATGTCTGCCGAGCATCTCCTGCAGCAGTTCGTCGCCAATCGTTACGCCTGTGTCAAACATGCTTCGAATGCGGCCGTCACGGATGAGATACTGGCGCTTTAATTCCAATGTGCCGGTAACAGTGCCGCCGGGTGTTTCGTACTTCGCCGCTCCGGGCGGGCAGTCATAATACAGACTTGAAACCGGTGCGCGCCAGTCATGGATGAGGAAGTGTTCGTCGTTTTCATCGAGGAGAGAAGCGATTCCCAGATAGATGCGCTCGCTTTGTTTTTCGCCGGATTCCATGAAGTCAATTCGCCCAAAGTACGGGGACTGTTGTAGTTTGAACAGGGTTTTTAGCTGCTTCTCGGCATGCTGATGGCTGCGTTCCCGCTCCGACAGCACCTCCGCCTGCTGTTTGATGCTTGTGTATGTTTCGGTCGCTTCGTGTGCGTCGTCAAAATTGACAGTTACATCGTCCCAGAAATTTTTGCGTATTTCCACGATATCCGCTTGCAACCCGCCTGCCTGCTGCTGTAAAGACACAATTCGTCTGGCGATTACGTCCATCACCCGATCCACCCGTTGTTGCTCCTCAAGCCGATCCTGCTCGACTGCACTCATGGAATCGCTCCTTTTTCGCAAAAATCTTTTTTGGTTCAAAAGGTTTGACAACGCAAGAGAAATGTTATACAATTAAAATGGAATAAATATGTTTATTTGAAAACAATTGTAAAATCCACTTCTCATTGTAGCACAGGTATTGCCGGGATCACAACCTGCATAACGAAAAAAGAGGCCGATGGACATGGTTCATCGGCTTGTTTTTTGGCAGCAAGTCCTATTGGAAAAAAATTGATGCATTGGTATATTGATGGTAAGCGGGAAGAGAATCACAGACAGACTGGAGGCAACAAGTTTTTTAAAAATCTTGTTGGAGGGGTGTCTGATGAGCAAGCCTCGTTTTGCAACGTACCAACCTCACGAAGAATGTCTGGACATAAGCATGCCGGATCAACCGGATCTAAGCAATCTCCAGGAGTGTGTCGAGGAAGTGAAGATAGCTGCACTGGAGAAAAGTTCCGGCCCTGAAGACCCGACGGATTTCCATCTTTTGCGCGGCCGATTGGAAGCAGCGAGGGCCAAGCTTCCCCCGCTGTACCGGGAAGCTGTGTATCAACCGTACGTTCAAAAATTGGACGAGTTGGGTGAAGAGGGCTTCCAGCAAATCCTCCGGCGAGATCCCGGACGGCAAGGGATGGCACTGCTGATGCTCGATATTGCCCAGGCCATTTTGCAAAATGGCGAAGGATATGAAGATCGGGCTACGGATGGATATCAAGAAGTGGTAAGCGACCTGTATGACGGATTTTTGAGCGCGGAGGACAGATGGGGAGTAAAGCGTCCCGACAAGAGCGGCATTCCACCGCTCGTGAAGTGGGGTTACCCGGATTATGGTCCGTACACCTGGACCATCGAGGCCACTGAAGTCTTCGGTCTGCAGACAGCGATCGTAAACCTTCCGCCGGCACATGCCAAGCACGGACTTCTTGCCTGGGCCGCTCTTGGACATGAAACAACGGGACATGACATTTTACATGCCGACACCGGTCTGATCCAGGAGCTGGCGAAGAATGTCCGGGCGGCGTTAACGGAGCAAAACGCCAAGTACGGCTTGCCTGATTATTGGGCGTCACGGATTGACGAGACAGCTTCCGATATTTTGGGAATATTGAACATGGGCCCTGCGGCCGGCATCGGCCTGATCGGCTATTTTCGCGGTTTGCGGGCCGCTTACTCGGGAAGTCCTACTCTGAGCAACGTCGGTCCGGAGGATGCCCCTCATCCGGCCGATATCCTGAGGGGATATCTGGCTGCCGCAACGGTTCGGCTGCTGGAATTTGACGGAGCCGATGTCTGGGCTGACTTGATTGAAGCGGAGACGGACAAGGATCTTTCCGTGATTCGTTTGGGCCGGAAAATCGTAACTCCGGAAGAGGCGCGGCGATCGGCCAGTATCGTCGCCTCCGTCGTGGTACACGCCAAAATGCAAAGCCTGGACAACCATGCGCTCGGCGAGATACAAAACTGGTGCAACCAGGATGAGTCCATCGTTGCCCAACTGCGCGCACTGCTGAGTTCCGAGGGACCACTCTCGACTGACGACTACACACGCGGTTTTTACGCCGCGCACGTGGTGGCGGCCGCCGTGGTGGAGGCGGTCAGCAAAGGTGCTAGGATTCCGGTTATCTTTGAACGGATGCTTGCAGTTTTAAAATCGATGCACGACGCCAACCCATCCTGGGGTCCCCTGTACGTCGTCCATCCCGGAAACCTTTTGCCGGACACGGTATATTCGAAGATCGGCTAGTCTGGGCCGGAGCATGCGGATAACCCATCCGGTGCAGACGGTGCTTCCGGATGGGGGTCGCGAGAATGTTACTCTTAGGGTTCGCTCTTTAAGGACTCGAGCCAATCAGCGTAACACACATCGCAAAGAAGTTCGTCACGCTCCTGTTTTCCTTGGAAAAACGTGATCATGTGAGCGCTGTCCGTCTCGTGTTCACAGTAATGGCAGCGGTATTTTCCCATCCCGTTCCCTCCTTGAAGAGCCTAAATCAAGAGTAACGGTGAATATTCTCTCCCATTCGATCGGGAACATGCAAACACACCAACCACCTGTTCAGGAAGTTGGTGTGTTTGGCATTCGTTCAACGGACGGCGGCGACGGTCGGCCGTTCCTTTTTCAGCACGTCAAAGCGGTAGCCTTCTGCCTTCAAATACTCGATGATGGCCGGCAATGCTTTTGCCGTCGCCAGTTTGGTAGCGGAGTCGTGCATCAGGATGACGAGCTCCCGTTGATCGTTAGCCTGCCGTTTCACGTTGTCAATCGCGGCCGACGCTGTGTACTGGTTGCTTTTGGCATCGCCGTTGTCCACGTTCCAATCGATAAAGGTGTAGCCTCGTCGTTTTACTTCCGCCTTGATCTTTCGCATGATCGGTTCATGCTGGCTGTAGATGAGCGGATCCTGGTACTTTTTACTGATCGTGTTGGTGCTGCCCCCTGGAAAGCGGAATACGGTCGGTTTGATTCCCGTTGCCTTCTCGATGATTCGGTTGCCCTGTTCCAAATCTGTAAAAAATGAATCCATGTCCTTGTAGATGATCCGGTAGTCGTGCGAATAAGAATGACCGCCGATCACGTGCCCTTCAGCAACGGCTCGCTTCAAGACGGCTTCGTTTCCCGGCACGTTTTTGCCGACGACAAAAAAGGTTGCTTTTACTCCATGCTGTTTCAGTGTGTCCAACACCAGCCTGGTGACCGGGGAAGGACCGTCGTCGAACGTGAGGTAGGCTACTTTGTCCGTTGTCTTGTGAGGCGGTTTCGCTGCTGGAACGGGAGCAGGAACCGGTATCGCCACTGGGGCAGGATTCACTGCCTTGTCCGGTTTTCTCGGGGCCGTCTCGGTCGAAGCATGGACGGCCGGTTTCGGGTCATTCCGTGGTGTCAAGTTCGATGCGACAGCCGGTTTGTCGCGAATCGGCTGCGATGCCCGGTACGGCGTTTCCCCGTAAATCAGGTATGGTTTGCGCCGTTCCTTGAAAGCGGACAGTTCCTCAGCGTACAAAAGCTCCATCTGCTGCAGGGTGAGTCCGTTCGCCAATGCATTCCCGATCTTCCTTGTGCCCATGATCTTGTCGAACATCGCGAAGGTCTTGCCGCTTTGCGGGACAGGAAAACGGTTTAGCTTGTGAGCGTAGAAAAGAGCGTAGATGCCCGTCTTGGCCGGATTAAACGTATGCGGATTGACAATTTTCAGGCGGACGCCACCCAGGGCGCCTCGTTTTTCCGGAGTGAAGACAACGCCGGGTAAACCAGCCTGATTCAACAGCTCGGCGTATCGTTCGGGGTCAATCTCTTTGCCGCCGATCCACTTGAAATGGTCTGCCTGGACGACTCCCGTTCCTTCTCCCAGTCCCGTCGCCATGTAGCCAAATACGGACTCCATGTCAGGGATATCGGGTGAGACAGGAACCCAGGGCAGGCCGGTGTCTTCAAAGATCATGCTGCGCGTGTAGCCCTCCATCGGGATGACGGTTAGATCTGCTCCGATCTTGCGGTTGAAGAACAGGGACAGCTCCCCGATCGTCATTCCGTGAGCCATGGGCAGGGTATCCACTCCGACGAAGGAGCGGTACCCCTCTTCGAGAACGGGGCCTTCGACGATGTTCCCGCCAAGCGGATTGGGTCGATCCAGCACCAGGATCGGCTTGTGGTAATGTTTCGCTGCAATCATGCAGTCCTGAAGCGCGGAAAGGTAGGGGGAATTGCGTGCGCCGATGTCCTGGACGTCAAACAGGAGCAGGTCAATTTGCTGCAGCATATCTTTCGTTGGCATTCGCGTACCGTGTTCCGGAGCAAACAACGCTGTCAGATGGAACTTTTTGTTCTGGCGAAGCAGGTCCATTACAGGAATCCCTTGACTGTTCACCCCTGTTTGATTGGTTACGAGACCTACTTTTTTTCCTTCGAGGAGAGATAGAAAATGGCTGACAAGTACATCGTTTCCTGGTTGGATCATGGTTGAGTCGGCAAAGCTTCCAAACGGCGGAATAACGGTTAAGACAGCTGCGAGGACGAGGAGTGTAAGTAGCTTCTTCATGGGATTGTCAGGCCTCTTTCGTGCGTAGAATTTCATCGTAGTAAGTCTATTGTAACGATTTTGACTGTCAAAATGGTCATCTTTTTTTAAAAGGATCAATTCTTCGGAAACGGCTTGAAACAGGCAACATAGTATAGTAGATTAGTAGTCGTTGCCAAACTGTATGGAATGGAGTTGACGACATGTTCAAGAAATGGGCCGCTCTTGTTCTTGCGATTGCGCTCGTGCCGTCGGCAGCGACGGCTGCACCCGCAGCGACTGTTCAAGCGAACATCAAGGTGGTGTATCATCAAAAAGCGATTGCTTTCCCGGATCAAAAACCGGTTATTCGCGATCAACGCACCCTGGTACCGATCCGTCCGATCGCTGAAGGACTTGGCTTTGACGTGGATTGGAACACGCAAACCCGCACGGTTACCATTGTAAAGGGAGCCAACTCCGTAAAGCTGGTCGTTTCCCAAAAGATCGCCAAGCGCAACGGTGAGACCATCACACTGGACGTGCCTGCGCAAATCATTAACCAGCGTACCATGGTTCCGGTTCGCTTTATCGCAGAAGCGCTGAACTACGATGTAAACTGGGAGGCCGCTACGCAAACTGTCCTGATTACGGACAAGGCGGCTGCGACCAATCCAGGCACGGAACAATCAAGCGAACAAAAGCCGTCCGACAAACCTGCTGTTGCCCATCTGATTGACAAGGAATCTGTTTCTGCCAAAGCGGCCAGTTTTGCAGGTATCGGATTTATGGTGATTTCCGGGAAAGTTGATGCGGGTTCCAGCCTGGTGGTCGAGATCGACGATAAAAATTACGAAGCCAACGTCAAATCAGACGGTTCATTTGCCTTTGAGCTGGTGGAAAAAACCAGTGCGGAAACCTTTACGCTGAAAGCGACCAAAGGCAATGAAACGGATGTTTTTGAAGGAACATTCACGTTCAAGAACTAGTAGGAAAAACGTAACTCGAGTAAGGACACCTTCTTCACTCCAAAATAAGGGGTAAAGGAGGTGTTTTTCTTGAAAGGACTCGGAAGAAGCGCTCTTGCAGGAGCACTCGTTTTGGCGCTGGCGGCGGGGTGTGTACCCAACAAGCAGCAGGGGGCGGAAGACAGGGCGCCTAACAATCCAGCCAAGTTTGACACGTACGGAATCAATCTGAAAAACGACAACGTCGGTATGGACAAAGGCCCCGTTGCCATGTTGCGGCGAAAACAGCTGCAAAACCGGGAACCTCATCTGGTAGCTCAATTGGAACGACACGCAGAGCGAATTCCCGGGGTGGTCGACATCAAGGTGATTGCCTTTAAAGACAACCTGTTGATCGGTGTGCTTCCGTCTGAAACGCCCAAAGCGGATACCATCGATCCTACTCCCCGTATTCCTTATACACCCGGAAAGCCCAGCAGAATCTATAACGGACACACAGACAGACTGCAGATGCTGGTTGCAGGGGAAATGCGCAGCCGTTTGCAGGCGGAAACGGGGTACAATATTATGTATGTGTGCACCAACCGCGCCATATACGATCGCATTGCCGACCTGCACGAGCGGATCGTGCGTGGCGAAGCGGTGGCAGACGGAGAGTTTCAAAGCTTGCTGAACGATATCGGATACACCGTCAAGGGATTCGATTTGGTCGGATAAGAAGAGACCACCTGTAACAGGTGGGCTTTTTTTGGGTGTATAAGAATTTATAAAATTGGACATCCCATACAGCCGCTAGAAAAATGTTCGGGGCCCCGGCCGACACCAGCAATCGCTTAAGTCGGCTGGGTTTTCTTGTCATGCGTCAAAGGCAGGAATTTCAAGCGGAGAAATGGAATAGGGATGGGTGTGGATACCAACGAACAGGAGGGTAGGCGATGAGCGCAACCCGGATATACCTTTCCAAAATACAACCGCCGCGACAAAAATCGCATGTGCTTCGTCGTCCTTCTTTGGCTAAAAAATTTCGCCTGATGCTGTCTGCTCCCTTGTCCTTGCTGCATGCCGGACCAGGGTACGGCAAGTCCACCGCGTTCGCCACCTTCTTGGCTGACGAACACATGGATGCATGTTGGTATCAGATTGACGAACAGGACACAGAATTGTCTGTGTTTTTGCAATACATTGCAGAGAGCATACGCCGCCAGCACGCGGGATTCGGTTCGGAACTGCTGGCGGATCTGCAAACGATCAGGCAGGTGCCGACCCCCGAGGAAGTGGAGATGCTGGCCGAACGGTTTGCCCATGAGTGTTTGCGGGTAAACGGGGAACTCCTTCTCGTTCTCGATAATTACCAGTATGTTCAGTCATCTTTTTTTATCGATCAATGGATGCAGCTTGCCGTCCGGATTTTGCCCAACCACGTGAAGATGGTCGTCCTTTCCCGCTATCTGCCGCCTTGGCCGTGGCTTCCGCTGATGAAGGCGCGGGGGGAGTGCTTTGAATTGACTGTCGCCGACTTCGCCTTCACCAAGGAAGAGATGGAAGCGCTGTTTGCAGATGAGTACGATTTGGCGCTGTCGTCAGAAGAATGTGACATCATCGAAGAAGCGACGCTCGGATGGATCATGGCTGTTCGCGGGATCGGCGAAAAGCTCTCGCTGGGTGTCGAGCTGCCCAGGACCCTGATCGAACTGTCCCATCTGATCCACCTGCTGGAGGCGGAGGTGTTCGAAAAGCAGGAGCCGTTCATGCGCCAGTTCCTGCAGTCGACGGCCGTTTTCCAGAGCATTTCTTCTGACCACTGCCGCCATGTAGCGGGCAGCGAGGGAGAGTTTTGGCTGGAGGAGGCGGTACGGCGCAACCTGTTTCTCATCTCAATCGGTGATGGGATGTATCGGTATCACCCGCTGTTTCGCCGCTTGCTGTTAAGCAAACTGGCGGGCGATTCGGAGCGTTATGTGAAGCTGCATCAGATGGCGGCGCAGTTTTACTATCAGCACGGTGAAGAACAGCGGGCGTTCGAGCATTTGCGCTTGATTGAAAACTGGGAGCAGCTTGGAGAATGGCTCTTCCACGTGGCCGAACGACTCCTTCATACGGGAAAGCTCGACTTCTTGTATGAATGGAGTCAACAGCTGCCGGATGAGGTAAAAGAGAAGTTTCACTGGCTGTGGTTTTACCAGGCGGAAGTGGAGCGGTACCGCTGCCTGTATCCCAAAGCGTTCGCGTCCTACAGACGGTTTCACACCCTATCCGTACAAAAGCAGGACGTTATCGGACAGTGTCGCGGTTTGGAGGGACTGGCCAGGGTGCACCTGGACAGCGTGCAAGGATTGAAGGCGGAGGAGCTCTTAAAACAAGCGATCCAGCTGCTGGAGCCGCAAGACCATGAAATCGCGCCGCGGCTGTACCGGCTGCTTGCGGAAATTTACACCAACCGCGGCGACGCCAAGCAGGCAGCGTACTGGTACCAACGGAGCCAGGAACTGGAGCAGCTGACGGAAGTGGAACTGGAATCTCGCCTGCTGTTCCGCACAGGCCGATTGCAATCGGCGATCCACTTGTTGGAAAGCAAGTGGCAATCGGAGCAGCAGCAATCGATCCCGACGCTGACGCGCTCTTACCGGGAGACCACGCTCCTGTTGGCCTGGATTTACGGGATGAACGGAGAGTGGGAAAAAGGAATCGCTGCCGCAGAGACAGCGATCAGACAAGGGCAAGCGGCGCATTCGCCGTTTGTGGAGGCGTGCGGCTACGTTCGCAAGGCACATGCCGCTTTGATGAGCCAGGAGTACGCCCCTGAACAGATTCGCCTGAACTATCTGAAGGGGCTGCGCATGATGGAAGAGCTGCAGTCCACGCGGGGAAAAGCGGAAACTCTGCTGGGACTCACTCTTCTTCACGGCAGGGAAAAAGCGCTGGATCTGGCGCTCGCCTACGGACAGCGGGGGCTTCAGGAGACGGAAGCGATTCGCGACGATTGGCTGAACAGCCTCGTTCGCTTGGGAGTAGGCATCGCTTACGCATACAGCGGAAAAGACGAGCTTGCTCGCGTTGCATTCACGGAATGCGTGGAACGGCTGAGCCGCTGCGGTGACAGCTATGCCGTGGCGATCTGCCATCTCTGGTTGAGCTTTCTTGCCTATCGGCAGAAGCAGTGGGAGGAGTTTGTTCCCGCGGTGACGCATGCGCTGTCTGCCATTCAATCGGGCGAGTACAATTTCCTGCTGCAGCGTCCGACGATGTTGACGCCAAATGACGTCCAGAGGCTCATGCCCATTTTAATTGAGGCCCAAAAGCGTCAGATTCACCCCGATTACGTTTCGCAGCTGTTGACAGAGCTTGGCTTGCAAAACGTTTCCTTTCATCCCGGGTACACCCTCCGCATCCAGGCGCTCGGTCAGTTCCGCGTCTGGCTGGGTGAGCGGGAATTGAGCGACAAGGCGTGGCAACGGGGAAAAGCCAAACAGCTGTTACAGCTTCTGCTGACGAAGCGGCAGCACTTGTTGGCTCGTGAAGAGATCTTTTCCTATTTATGGGCGGAGAGCGACGAGGAGGCGGCCTCGCGTGATTTCAAAGTGGCGCTAAACGCGTTGAACAAGGCTTTGGAGCCCAACCGGGAGGCGAGAGCCAGTGCCTTTTTCATCCAGCGGCACGGCTCTTCCTACGGGTTTAACCTGGCCTCAGGCTATCATATTGACGTGGAGGAGTTTGAAAAACTGCTGACACTCGGCATGGCGGAGACGGAGCCGCGCCAGGCAGTTTCCCTCCTGGAAAAAGGGTTGGCTTACTACCAAGGGGAGTACCTGCCGGATTGCCGTTACGAGGACTGGTGCATGGAGGAACGTGAGCGCCTGCACATGATGTTTTTGCGCGGTGCAGAGAGATTGGCGCAAGCGTATCTCGACCTCGAGGAGTATGATGCAGCGATCCGCTGGTGTGAGGGAATCGTCCGCATAGATGACTGTTGGGAAGAAGCATACCGGATGCTGATGATCGCCTACTACCGGAAAAACAACCGCGCTCAGGCGATTCGCTGGTACGAAAAATGCGCAGCCAAGCTGCAGGAGCAATTGGGTGTCGAGCCTCTGCCGACAACGCTGGAGACCTACAGGCAGATCAAAGGCGACACGCCATGAAGAAAGATCGCTACGGCGATCTTTCTTTTTTTGCGATGTTGACGGAACGAGGGAGAAGGAGTAGACTTATTTTGTGCTGACCAGTCAGTATAAAAATGTTAAGGAGGACGGGAGTGATGGCTCGATCGAAAAAGGATCTGATTGCACAGGGAGCTTTGACCGCTTTTGCCCAGTATGGCTACAGTGACACGACGATGGACACGATTGCCGAGGTGGCGCAGGTGGCCAAGGGGACGCTGTATTACCACTTTTCCACCAAGGAGGAGCTGTTTTTATTTGTGATTGAAAAAGGCGTGAAGATGCTGATCGATTCCGTAAACAGCGCCATGCAGGACAGCAATCTCTCTGCAGATGAGCGTATGGTATGTGTACTGGATGAGCATCTTCGCTTCTTTTCCGAACACCAGGAGCTTTGCTTGCTTCTGCTGAGCTTTTTTACCGGCGACGAACAGCGTGATCAGGCAATCAGTACGCTTTTAGCCGGTTATTTTTCGACGATGGAAAAGTACCTGGCTGAACTCAAGGGACAAGGACACCTCAAACCGGATGCGGATGTCCGCACGCTGGCGTCGGCCATGTTCGGCATGACCGGCTTTACCGTATTGCGGAAACAGTTTCGTAAAGAGCCGGTAGACACAGAAGAGACGAGACAAACGCTGCGCAGCTTGCTGCACGGAGTATTGGGACGGAAAGAATGGTAAAAAAAGAGGAGGGAAAATCCATCATGAAACAACGCGCTTGGATGGGAGTAGCCGGATTTGTGGCGAGCATTGCGGTGCTGGGTACTTACTTGATGGGACCGGGAGCGGGAAGTGTGGCCGGGCAAAACACGGATCGCCTCTTTGGGGTAGTGGAAGGAACGGAAGTGGACCTGTCGTTCAAGATGGGTGGTTCCATCGCTGAGCTCAAGGTAAAAGAAGGTGACGAAGTAAAAGCGGGTCAGCTTGTGGCTACGCTGAACAACGAAGAGCTGCTGGCCAAGCGGGAACAGGCTCAGGCAGCGTATAAACTGGCTGTAGTTCGCATGGAACAGGCGAAAAAAGGAGTAGCGGTGACCGACCATTCGTCAAGCGCGCAGGTGGATCAGGCGCTGGCGGCAGTCAATGCCGCGCAGGCTCAATATGAAGCAAACAAGAACGGAGCACGCATGGAGGAAGTGGCGCAGCTGAAGGCCAAGCTGGAGGCGGCCCTGTCCGCAAAAGAGATCGCCCAAACCCAACTGGACCGGATGAAGACACTCTACCAGGAAGGAGCGGTTCCGCAGGTCAAAGTGGAAGAGGCCCAAATGCAATATGAAAAGGCGTTGGCCGAGTATACCGCGGCCGAGGAACAGTTGAAAATGGCGAAGACCGGCGCCCGGAAAGAACAACTGGACGCTGCCCAAGCGCAGCTGCAGCAGGCGACCGCCGCATACAAACAAGCTGTGGCAGCGCGCGGACAGGTCGGTTTGAAACAGCTGGACGTAAAATCGGCGGAAGCGGGTGTGCAGCAGGCAAAAGGGGCGCTGGACGAAATCGACGCCTACCTGAACAACACCAAACTGTTTTCACCTGTTGACGGGATTGTCAAGTCGGTGGCAGTGCAAAAAGGGGAACTGGTATCACAGGGCTTTACTGTGGTAACGATTCAAGCCAAAGCGGATCTCTTTGTGAAGTTCTACGTAAGTGAATTCGCCATTTCCCATCTAAAGGCGGGCGATAAGGTTTCCCTGTATGTACCGGCATTGAATCGCAATGTAGAAGCGCAGATCGCTTCCATCGCTCCGGCCGCCGATTTTGCCGTAAAAAAAGCGACGCAAGAGCTGGGCGATCGCGATATTCGCTCCTTTCAGGTGAAATTGAACCTGTCGGAGGGGGAACTTCGTCCGGGGCTTACCGTTGAATGGCCATTAGAGGGAGCTGGTGACGGTGAGTAATTTCACCCGGCTGTTTTGGCAGGAGTGGCACAGCATTTTTCGCAACAAAACGATTCGGATGGTGCTGTTGGTCGTCCCGGTTCTGTATTTTACCCTGTTCGGGTTTCTCTACAGCGAAAAAAAGGTGATGGAAATTCCCACGGTACTGGTAGACGCTGACCAGACGGAGTTAAGCCGGGAACTGCATCGTGCGTTTGAAGCGGATCAGACGTTTCACATCTCCGAGATTGTGGGAACAGAAGCGGAAGCCATGCGACTGATTGATGAGGGAAAAGCATACGTCGGCGTGATTATTCCTGCCAATCTGGAAAAAGACGTCAAGGCGGGACGGGAGGCAGAGGTGCTGACGATCATCGACGGCAGCAACATGATGATCTCCAACACGTCGGTTCGGGCAGCCAATACGGTCATCAAATCGGTATCCGCCGGCGTCACATTGAAGAAACTGGAAGCGCGGGGAGATTGGGGAGAAGAAGGAAAAACCCTGTTTACCGGAATCGATTACCGCTACCGGGTTCTGTACAATCCCGCTTTCAGCTACCTGTCCTTCATGGTTTTCGGTTTGGGTGGAACTGTCCTGCAGCAGGTGCTGTTTCTTGGAGTCGCCTTGTCCGTCACTCGGCAGAAAGAGGAGGGCACGTGGCTGGGATTGCTCTCCCAAAACGGCTTTGCCGTCCTCGCAGCAGGCAAACTGCTGCCCTATCTGCTGGTGGCCACGTTTAATCTGGTACTAACATTTACCTTGCTGTTAAAAGGTTTCGGGGTTCCGTATTACGGCAATCCTGCTCACGTGCTGCTGATCGGAACGGCTTTTAACATAGCGGTGCTGGCGATTGGCTTTGCCATCTCGTTCTTCTCCAAAGATCAGCTGCAGGCGACGCAGATCGCGATGCTGATCGCGGTGCCGTCCTTTATGTTGTCGGGCTTCACCTGGCCGTTCATGTCAATGCCGGACGGGATTGCGGCGATCGGTCAGTCTCTTCCGTTGACCTACTTCCTGCACGCTGTACGGGAAATTCTGTCAAAAGGCCACGGGCTATCCTTTATCGCGCATGACTTCGCGGTCCTGGGCTTCATGACCCTGCTTGGCTTGTTCGCAGCCTACCTCGCTTATCTGTCGCAGGCGAAGAAACGGACTGACCTGAGAGTGCATGAATCGACAAGCGTGTAGGGGATTTGCTGAAAAGAAAAGCTGAAAAGAAAAGCCTTGTTTTGCAGGAGAGCATTGCTTATACTAATCGGAAAAGGCGGATTCTTTTCAACTCAAGGGGGACATTATGTCAGGTACTCATCTGAAGCAGTTGTGTGAAGACACGTACACGAAGCTGAAAAAGGTAAGTATGGAGCTTGAGCGATTCTTGAATCAGGTGACGCTGTCCGGTCTGGTGGAGCAGTCGGGAGATCCTGAGGAGTACGAGGCGTATTACCGCAGCTACCTGTCTGATTTTCGGCACTTGCTGGTATACTGTGAGAACGCCTATGAAAAGCTGGGGGTTGCCCTGAGAAGGGCGCGTTTCAACGAAGAGTTTGCTGAAGAAGTGCTGTATCAGGTGTATCACATGTGCGTCAACAACTTCTACTATCCCAAAGGGGAAGTGTATGACGAGGATGGACGTTATTCCTACACCGGACAGGATGCGATTCTCTTCCGCAAAGAGGTTACCCCGGAACTCAAGCAACTGACCATTTCCCTGTCAAAGGTGTTTGAACAATTGCGCGATGATCTGCAATACTACGAGACCGATTACATTACGAAAAAACGGATGCATAAGGAACGAGCACAGGCGTAAAGCCTGTGCTCAATTTGTTGAGAAACCAAAGGTTTGTAGAGGGACCGATTTCTCCAGCTACCCGCGAGCTGTGACGACCTGCTAGCGCAGGGACGTGGGCGCGGGGATCAAGCAGTAGATTACACTCCGACTGGCTGACGGAGAAGGGCGGCCATTGTTGTTTCAACATCGAGCAACATGCTGTCTCGCTCGGCCTCGCTCACGTACGGCACACCGGCATAGTTTTTGTACGTTACGTCGTAGCCGATAAAGGACAGAGTCCCGTCCGCAATTTGCTTCTGTATCACTTGATCAAGTCCTTTTTCCCGCATTTTTGCATCGGATTCGCGGGTCGTGGTGAATACCACGGCCTGTTTGCCGGAAAGCAGGCCTATCGGTCCATTCGCTTCATAGCGGAAGGCGAAGTTGTTCGTAAACACTCGGTCAATGTATCCCTTCAGGATTGCCGGCGGAGCCCACCACCACACAGGGTAGATCATCACCAGCAGGTCCGCTTCCGTCAGCAGCTCCTGTTCTTCTGCGATGTCGGCAGAGACGTTTTTTTGTTCCACGTTTCGCATCTCTTCTGCGTCAAACACCGCTTTAAAATTCATCTTGTACAAGTCGCGAACCTTGTATTCGATTCCTGCCTGCTCGCAGGCTGTCGTCACGCGGTTCAGGATTTCATGATTGAAGCTGCTGGTGCCTTCATGGGCAAAAACGATGCAGGCTTTCATGGCTGTTCCTCCCTCTTAGTGTCTTACTGGAGTCCGAACCGAAGTCGGAGCAGGAACTTGTTTATCAATCCGCCAAGTCCTTTCGGCTGTTGATCGGGCAGATTGCGTGTTGCCGGGCTTGCCTGGCGCAATGCGCTGTTTACGTTAATCATGCCGTAACCGTAGTAGTTATCCCGGCCGGGATTCCCCAAATCGGTCGCAGACCGACGGATCAGCTGCATCACATCCGTGTTTTTCATGCCCGGCTGCACGGATCGGATGAGCGAGGCCAGCGCTGCCACGTGGGGGCAAGCCATGGATGTGCCGGACAGCGCGGCGTAGTCGCTGTAGATATAGGTACTGGGGATATCCACACCAGGCGCGGCTACATCCACGTATTCACCAAAGTTGGAGAAGTCAGCCCTTCGTCTCTCGTGATCGACGGCGGCGATCGACAGCACTTCCTTGTAAGCGGCTGGATAGCTTGGCTGGTTGGTGGCGTCGTTGCCGGATGCAGCCACCAGCACCACGTTTCGGTCAAATGCGTATCGGCACGCTTCCTGCAGCGCGGCGGAGGAGGTGTAGTTGCCGACACTGAGGTTGATTACCGCTGCGCCGTGATCTGTCGCCCAGTGAATCCCTTGGGCGATGTCGAAGGCGGTGCCGGAACCGTCCGCCCCGATTGCCTTGATCGGCATCAGCTTGCTGTACCACGACATACCGGCAATACCGTCGCCGTTGTTCGTTTTGGCGGCGATGACCCCGGCCACATGAGTCCCGTGGCCGTTGTCGTCTTGCGGAATCTTGTTGTCTGCAATCACGTTATACCCGCCCACCAGCTTTCCCTGGAATTCTGGGTGGTTAAGGTCAATACCCGTATCGACTACGGCGACGATTACATCACTTCGGCCTTGGGTTACCTCCCAGCTCTGCTCCATTCCGATCAGGGGCAGGTTCCACTGGTACACCTTGTAATAGGTGTCATTCGGCACCCGATTGGGAAGCAGGAGGAAGTTGGGTTCCGCATAGACGGAATCGGGATGCTCGGCAAAGCGTTTCATCAACTGCTTCGTGGTCAGGGACTTTGACTTGATCATCATCGCGTTGCCAAAATCCCGCTTGATTTTCCCGTCGACCTCCTTCAGGAGTTTGGCGACCTCCGCCGGAGCGGGACGGGGCGAGAAGCGTACCACCACCTCATGCTCCACGTAATGACTGCGATCGCGCTGATTGTGGCGAAGAGTCATGATGTGCGGGCGGCGTTCCAGGTTGCGTCGGGTGTCTTTTACCTGTTCCATAAAGTTGATGCGGGGGAGCTTTGCGTCCAAAGATGTAACGGAGGGATGAGGTTCCGGCCTTTCTTGCCGGTTGAGACGCTGTATGGGAATGACGACGAGACTCACCAAGACAACGGCGAGCACGATAGCGGAGAAGGTCTTCAAAACAACTCACTCCCTGCATGCTGATTAGCTATAGCGTGCTGCACGCAGGGAGTGTTTATGAAGGAAAAAGCTACTATTCGGTTGAAATGGTTGCCGGCTTCAACGAACGGCGGGGAAGCTTCCAGCGGTAAAACACGGAAAGCATGCGGAAAACCACAATGGCACAGAACAGAAAGTACAGGTGAAAAGGAGTCTGGATCCATTTCATTCCCACTGCCAGCCCTGCCACCATTGCCCAGACAGCGTAAATCTCTTCTTTCAATACGAGCGGTTTCCGTCCGGCCAGCACATCGCGAATGATCCCCCCGCCGATTCCTGTCATCACGGCGGCCACGATGGTCGCGCTGAGCGGGTATTTCATCTGAGTAGCGAAGATGGCTCCCTGGATCGCAAATGCGGAGAGCCCGACAGCGTCAAAAAACAGACCCCAGCGGTTCCAGTAGTGAATGTACTTGTAAGGCAGTACGAAAACAATCAGCATCGTCGCCAGTGCAATGGTAAACAGCGTCCCCTGTTCCCAGATGGTGGTCATGGGAATCCCCAGCAGGAGGTTGCGTACAACCCCTCCGCCAAAAGCGGTAGTCAGCCCCAAAACGATTACACCCAACAAGTCGTATTCCTCTTCCATGGCAACGACCGCGCCGCTGATCACGAACGCCACCGTGCCGATTACGTTAAACCAGTCCCACGACATAAAAAACAATCGTCCTCCTAACGAATCAGTCCAAGTTGTTGCAAACCGTAGCGGATTCCGCCTTCATTTACGTGAAGGGTCGTCATGTTGGCGACAGGCTTCACAGCATCGTGTGCATTGCCCATCGCCACGCCCATCCCGACAAAAGCAAGCATTTCGCGATCGTTCAGCCCGTCTCCGAAGGCTACCGCTTCTTCGGGAGCCAACCCGCAATGGCGAAGCAGCGCTTCGATACCGGATGCCTTTGAACCGCCCTGCGGCAAAATGTCCATCACCAGTCGATGCCAGCGTACGTAGGAGACGTCTTGGAATTGGTCCACGTACTGTGCTTCCTCCTGCTCTTCACAGTAAAGGAACGCCTGATGGATCGGCTGTTCATCCCAGTAACGGGGATGAAAGGCCGGAGGTTCCAGACGCAAATACTGGAACGATTCAATCACGTATGGATGTCGATCGACATTGGCATAGCAGGTGTCTCTGCTGAGATAAACCATCGGGTGTCCGTTTGCTGCAGCCATCTTCTCAAGCGCGGCGAGGCATTCCTTCGCCAGCGTCCTCTCGTAAATCAACTTGCCCTCATGGACGACGTAAGAGCCGTTAAATCCGACATAGGTGGTAATTCCCAATTGTTCGGCGATTGGCTGCAGATGAAACGGTGCCCGTCCGGTAGCAATGGCGACTTGAATGCCTCTCTCCTGCAGCTCACGGACCGCTGCAACCGTGTCGGCCGGTATGCGATGATCCGTGTTGAGCAAGGTGCCGTCGATGTCAAAAAAGACGATTTTGTAGCCCATGATTTCTCTTCTCCCATCTGTTTGTGAACAAAACAAAAGGAATGTCAGGGTGGCGACATTCCTCGTTTTCTCTCTGTGATTAGAATACAGCCTCTTCTGTTTCGCTGTCAAATACGTGGCATTTGTTCAAATCCATCCCGAGGGGCACCGACATTTTCGGTTTCAGGCCTTCACGGGCGTCGACGCGGGCAACCATTTGCGTATCGCCAATGTTGTTGAAGTAGACAAACAGCTCGGAGCCCATGTTTTCCACCACATCGATCTCGGCCGAAATGGTGCTCTTGTACGGGTTTGCCTCAATAAACTGATTGTCGCTGTAAATATCTTCCGGGCGAATGCCAAACGTAACCGGCTTGCCGACGTAGCCTTTTTCACGCAGAAGCTTTGCCTTGTCCTCGGGGAATTGAATCTCTATTCCTTTCCCCTCGAAGAGAAGCTTGCCGCCCTGTTCCACCACGCGGCCTTTGATGAAGTTCATCGCGGGGGAACCGATAAAGCTGGCAACAAACTGGTTGACCGGATGGTTGTAAATATCGGTCGGGGTGGCCACTTGTTGAATCACACCGTCTTTCATGACTACGATACGGTCACCCATGGTCATCGCTTCCGTCTGGTCGTGGGTTACGTAAATGACCGTGGTATTCAGGCGCTGGTGCAGTTTGGAGATTTCCGTACGCATCTGAACCCGCAGTTTCGCGTCCAGGTTGGACAACGGTTCGTCCATCAGGAACACCTGCGGTTCACGGACGATGGCGCGGCCAAGTGCGACGCGTTGACGCTGACCGCCGGAGAGCGCTTTCGGCTTGCGATCCAGCAGATGGGCGATGTCGAGGATACGGGCCGCTTCCTGAATGCGCTTGTCGATTTCATCCTTGGGAAATTTGCGCAGCTTCAAGCCAAATGCCATGTTTTCGTAAACGTTCATGTGCGGGTAGAGGGCGTAGCTTTGGAAAACCATCGCGATGTCCCGGTCTTTCGGGGCCACGTCGTTCACGCGACGGTCTCCGATGTACAGATCTCCCTCCGAGATTTCTTCCAGGCCGGCAATCATGCGCAGAGTTGTCGACTTTCCGCAGCCGGAAGGACCGACGAGAACGAGAAACTCGCGGTCTTGAATCTCCAGATGAAAGTCTTTTACGGCCGTCACATTATTGCCGTAGCGTTTGTACACGTGGTTCAGGGTTACTTTTGCCATGGTGTCAACACCCTCCTTGGTTTCATATAAAAAAAGCTGTCCCCAATTGCTTGCATCCTTATTGTAGCAAGCAACGGGAAAACAGCTCCATGGTGAAGTTGTACAAAATCGGTTAGTCGTTTTGCCGAAACAGGAGGGAAAGCTGCAGCAGGATGGCGTCGGAAAACTGGCGAGGGTCCAGTTTCGTCTGTTCCGTCAGCTTGTCCAGCCGATACAGGAGGGTATTGCGGTGCAGATACAGCCGGCGCGCCGTTTCGCTTACGTTTAACTGCTGGGAGAAGAACGTCTCCAGCGTCTCGAGCTGTTCACCCGTCAACGACGGAGCAGGCAGGATCGAGCGCAAGCCGTCACGCAAAGCGTTTACGACGGAGGGATCAAGCAGATCCGCCCAGCGCTCCAGCGGATACTGCCACGTGCCGGCCGCCATAACACGCGGACGATAGCGCTGCAGTGCTTTGGAAAGGGCGACAGCGTCACGCAGCGCATTCGCCAGGTGAGCGGGCTGATGGATGGGCGGAGCGGCGATTACCCGAACCGTGTCAACCGTCTCCGTTGAAAGCAGATCGTGCAGACTGGTTGCCAGTTCCAAAAGCGAAGCCGGCTCCTCTGCCTCAGAAAGGGCAGAGAGCGGAACGGCAAGCAGCAGGTAGACGGGTGTAAGAGGCAGGAGCATGACACCGGCAGCCGGGAAAAAATCCTGCAGGAGCTGCTGCCACATCTCGCTCCGGCAGATACTTTCCGCGCGAGTGCGTTCCAGGAGAAAGCAGGCGCGCTTCTCTCGCCAGGTGAACCTTGTCTCTATCTGTTTCGGAAGGGGAGTTTCGGCTCCGCTCAGCACCCCCTGCAGCCATCCCGTCAGCTGATCATGGAGCGGCGTTATTTGTTCAGGCTTTGTCAGAAGCAACGACAAAAGGGCCCGCGCGGACGCCGGCCAGCTTTTATTGGGGATCACCACGTGCAAAATTTCACCGTGTACCCTCAGGTGCTGCACAATTTCATAACCGTCTGCCTCATATTGTGCCAGGAGTTGTTCCCAGTCGTGCTCGGGGCAGCTCTTCACCTCGATCGGCAAGCGGGTTGCCTGCCGAATCTGTTCCACTTCTTTCTTCCATAGTTCCAAAACAGAGACCTCCGCTGCTCAGTCAACTGTTCCTATTATAGCTTATTCGATGGCCAAAGTGGGAGCCGCCTCTGACTGCGGGAAGGAATTCAGCTCGGAAGCAGACGAATGCTGCAGAGCTGATGCCGGAGCCAGTGTATGCACCGTAATCTCCGGGCGAGAGCGAAGGCGAATGTTCAGCCCGGTTTGCCCCAGGCCTTCACTGATGTAAAACGGGCGATTGTCGTAGAAATGCAGGCCTTTTACCATGTTCATTCTGGGCAGCTTGCCCATTTTGACAAGGTGATAGGGCTTGGGCCAGTGAATTTGTCCTCCATGGAAGTGACCGGACAACAAGTAGTCGTACTCGTAGTCTTTCATGTGCAAGACGACGTTCGGGTCGTGGGTAAGCACCAGCCGTACGCCTTCAGCGGCAACCCCTTTAAACGCTTTGGCAAGGTTGCTGCGGCGGGTGGCATAGTCGTCCACCCCAATCACATGCAGAGTTTGTCCGTTGTGCACGAGCGTCATGCTCTGGTTTACCAGCACGTGACAGCCAATTCGCTCCAATTCGCTTTTCAACTGGGCCAGCTTGTTGGGGCGAAGGACGTAATCGTGATTGCCGAAAACAACAAACGTACCCAATACCGGCTTGAGCTGCATCACAGTCTCCACATAGGAAACGGCCTTTGGGATGTTTCTGTGGCGATCCAGCAGGTCGCCGGTAATTGCGATCAAATCGATGGGCTGTCCGAAGTGATCCTCCACGATTCGCTCCGCCGGGACGGACAGGTTCTCCATATGCAGATCGGACAGGTGCAGGATCCGAAGCGGCAGCCATTTTTCTGTATCTTGAACACGCTCCGATGGACGAATGGCCACAGAGACGGTTTTCGTCGACAAATCAAACGTATTGCGATAAGCTCGAAGGAAAACGATAGCGACAAGCAACAGACACAACAGCCACATCCTTTGCTGTCACCTCTACTTTCTATAGCAAAATCGATCTCATTATACAAGATTTCATGACAGTTTTCTTATGAAGATACTGGGAGGAGGAATTTGACGGGAAACGAAGAAATATTACGAAAGTTGAATGAAAAAGAATCTTCAGTCTTTACGAGGAGAGTGGGAGAATGAAAGTGGAAATGATTCCTGTTGTCGAGGGTCAGTTCAACCTGAAAAACTACGAGGAAGCATACGCGAATTTTGACTGGGCAGAGGTAGAAAAGCAGTTCAGTTGGTATGAAACCGGCAAGGTGAACATGGCGTACGAAGCGATTGATCGCCACCTCCAGACAGAACGGAAGGACAAGATTGCCCTCCACTACAGTGACCAGACAAGAGAGGAGAGCTATACGTTCGCGCAGTTAAGCCAGCTGTCGAACCAGTTCGGCAACGTGCTGCGCAGCCTGGGGATCCAAAAAGGAGATCGCGTGTTCGTCTTCATGCCGCGTACGCCCGAGTTGTATGTAAGCGTTCTCGGCACCTTGAAGGTCGGTGCGATCGTCGGTCCCTTGTTTGAAGCGTTCATGGAAGCTGCAGTCCGTGACCGTCTGGAAGACAGTGAAGCGGTGGCAATCGTCACGACGCCTGCGCTGCTCCCGCGGGTCCCTGTAAAGGAACTGCCTGCTCTCAAGCACATCATTGTCGTCGGGGCGAAGGAAGAACTCGCTGAAGGCCAGTTGAGCTATGAAGCTCTGATGGGAGAGGCTTCGCCTGAACTGGAGATCGAATGGGTGGACCGTGAAGACGGAATGATCCTGCACTACACCTCCGGTTCGACGGGCAAACCAAAAGGAGTGCTGCATGTACACAATGCCATGATTCAGCACTACCAGACAGGAAAATGGATACTGGATCTCCAGGAGGATGACATCTACTGGTGCACAGCCGACCCCGGCTGGGTAACGGGTACGGCGTACGGCATTTTCGCTCCGTGGCTGAACGGAGCCACCAACGTCGTCCGCGGCGGCCGTTTCTCGCCGGAAGGTTGGTACCAAACCATCGAAAAGTACAAAGTGACCATATGGTACAGCGCCCCGACTTCATTCCGGATGCTGATGGGGGCGGGTGACGAGATCGTAAAGCAATATGACCTCTCTTCGCTGCGCCACGTGCTCAGTGTGGGCGAACCGCTCAACCCTGAAGTGGTTTACTGGGGGATGAAGGTATTCAACCAGCGTATTCACGACAACTGGTGGATGACGGAGACAGGCGGACAGATCATCTCCAACTACAAGTGCATGCCAATCAAGCCGGGTTCCATGGGCAAACCGTTCCCCGGCATCTACGCGGCGATCATTGACGACCACGGCAACGAACTGCCGCCGAACCGCATGGGCAACCTGGCGGTCCGAGTCGGATGGCCGTCCATGATGCGTCAGATCTGGAAGAACAAGGCGAAGTACGAAGAGTATTTCCGCTTCCCCGGCTGGTATGTTTCCGGCGACTCTGCTTACAAGGACGAAGATGGCTACTTCTGGTTCCAGGGACGCATCGATGACGTGATCAACACGGCTGGTGAGCGCGTCGGTCCGTTTGAGGTGGAGAGCAAGCTGGTCGAACACCCGGCGGTTGCCGAAGCCGGAGTCATCGGCAAACCGGACCCGGTTCGCGGCGAGATCATCAAGGCATTCATCTCCCTGCGGGCAGGCTACGAACCGAGCGACGAACTCATGGAAGAGATCAAGAAGTTCGTGAAGGAAGGATTTGCTGCACACGCCGCTCCGCGTGAGATCGAGTTCCGCGACAAGCTGCCGAAGACCCGTTCCGGCAAGATCATGCGCCGTGTTCTCAAGGCGTGGGAGCTTGGATTGCCGACGGGCGACCTCTCCACGATGGAAGACTAAATCACAAGCACTCTCCTGCTCAACTCGGCAGGAGAGTTTTTCTTTGGGCAAACACCCACGGGAAAACGGACACATACACTATCCATGGATGCAAGCAGGCAAAAACAAGGAGAGTGGTTTTTCGTGGGCAAACAAGAGAGAAACATTTATGCAGGCGGAAATACTGCGAAGGGGTATCAGCATTTTTATGACTCGGTCCTTAAGGGACTGGACCGTGTGTTGATTCTCATCGGGGGGACCGAGCAGGAGATTTCCAGGCTGATTGCAACCATTGGGAAAGAAATGTCCAACAGGTGCCTGGACGTGGAGTGGATCCATTCTCCTTTTGTCAACGATGAATATGATGGTGTTATGATTCCCGGCTTGAAAACGGGCGTCGTCAATGGAAACTACCCGCGGTCGATCCATCCAAAGGCTCCCGGCGTCATCGAAACGTTTGTCGATTTGACTCCAGCCATCCTGACGGAAAAACTTCAGGGACAAAAGACAAGGATCGTGGAACTGCATGAGCAAATCGCTCAATCCTGCCAAAAAGCGTATGATTCGTTTGCGCAGGCGCTGCAAATTCACGACGAGTGGGAGTATTTTTACATCAACGCGCTTGACCGCAAGAAAGCAAACGACGTAACAGAAGAACTGGGTCATATGCTGTTGGGAGAACACTCGCTTCCGAAAAAGGGGCGCTCCCGCCACATGTACTTCGGCGCGGCAACACCCAAAGGGCCGGTTGATCACATTCAAAGTCTTACAGCCAATCTCGAGAAGCGTTACTTTATAAAAGGCAGACCCGGATCAGGAAAGTCAACCATGCTGAAAAAGCTGGCCGCCGAAGCCGAACAGAAGGGATACGACGTAGAAGTGTACCACTGCGGCTTTGATCCGAACAGCCTTGACATGCTCGTGATCCCGGAACGGAGCGTCGCGATCTTTGACAGCACGGCACCGCATGAGTATTTTCCGTCAAGAGTCGGCGATGAGATCGTGGATATGTATGAACGGACGATTGAGCCGGGAACGGATGAGAAATTCGCCGTCGAGCTTGCCGAGATCAAAGAACGATATTCCGCAAAAATGAAGGAGGGAACCGGTTATCTTGCCGAAGCAAAGGGAATGCGTGATCAACTCTTTGCAATTTACAGCCAGGCCACCGATCCCAAGTTGTTGGAGACCATCGTTCATCATACGCTCGCGGAATGTATCAGGATGGCTGAAGCGGCCACAACCGAATAGGTCTGCTGCACAAAAACCCTGCTGGAACACCTCTGGCAGGGTTTCCCCGTGTTCGGAGCAGGTTCGGCGCTGGACGCCGAAGCATCCCCTGATCGCCATTCCGTTCGCAAGCTTGCTCGGCTTTTTGTTTCCCGTATGTGAATGTGCCATCATCCCGGTGGTTCGCCGCTTGATACAAAAAGGCATGCCGGTGCACGTCGGGATCGTCTTTCTGCTGGCGGGACCCGTCGTCAACCCGGTGGTGCTGACATCTACCTACATAGCGTTTCAGCGGCAGCCCGACCTGGCGATGTACAGGGGGCTTGGGGCGGTTGTCGTAGCGGTTCTCGCCGGTTTGGTGATGTGGGCAATCACCCGCGGCAATCCGCTTCGGATCGGCGTAGAGAGAGTGATTCGCCACGAGGCTACCCACTACGAAATGGTGCGGGGGCAGCTTGAACTGCGAACCGTTGACGGATATGACATGCTTGTCCTGAAAGCGGCGAAGATCGAACAGGTGAAGGCGCCGAAAGATCCGTATGTGTACTACAACTACGGAAACGCCGGGGAATAGAGAAAAGGGAAACAAAAACCCGCCTGAATGGAAATCAGGCGGGCTTTTGGCGTTTTCTATACGATTCATGCTGTTCGCCCATGCGGACTTTTCGTTGGGCGATCGTTTTGGCTACAACACCGTGGCGGGGAGAAAAGAGGAATGCGAGCAGGAAAAGGAACCCGGATACCGCTGTCATGGCGCCCGCAATGGAGCTGTCAAGCCAGGAGGCCAGCAGATAGCCAAGCACCGAACATAACACGCCAATCACGATGCTTAAAAGCAGCATGACGTGCAGACGGTCCGTCAGCAGGTAGGCGGTTGCGCTCGGTACGACCATCATGGCCACCACCAAAATGGCGCCTACGCTTTCAAACGCTGCCACGGTGGTCAGCGAGACAAGCGTCATCAACAGGTAGTGGAACAGGACAACCGGTATGCCGACGGCGGCAGCCATCGCCGGATCGAAACTGACCAGTTTAAACTGTTTGAAGAACAGGCCGACGATCAGCAGGCTGAACAGGAAGACGCCGCCCACACCCCATACGGCACGCGGTCCCAGATCCATTCCGCCGATCTGCCAGGTATCCCACGGCACGTAGGCGATTTCCCCGTACAGGACGCAATCCAGGTCGAGGTCAACCTGTTGGGTGTACAGCGAAACGAGCACCACACCCACGGAGAAGAGTGCGGTAAAGGTAACACCGATTGCCGCATCCGACTTTACCCCGCTCTGGTGCAGCAGTTGCACGATAAAAACGGTCAGCATCCCGATGATGGCGGCGCCGACCAGCATGGGCAAGGTTTCCCGGCTGCCGCTGAACAGAAAGGCGATCACGATGCCGGGGAGAATGGAGTGGCTGATGGCGTCTCCCAGCATGGCCATTCGGCGCAGGATCAGAAAGCAGCCCAAAAACCCGCAGGATGCCGCCACCAGTGCCCCCGTAAGGATGATCCAAAAGGTGTTCATAAGGAGAGCCCCCCTTGGTTGGTGGGATGAATGTGTCCGCTCACCAGCATGGTTTCACTTAATTTTGGCGTCAGATTGTACGCCTCCAGCTGCTTCAGCATTTGCTCCAGCACCTCTTCAGAGAGTTGGGGTACCAAAAGATCCCGATTTTGATCGATCGGCAGGGAATTGTACTGGTTTTCATTCATGTGGTAGACGTCCCACAGACGCTGGTTCAATACCAGTTGATGCGCCTGCCGCAGTCCTTCCGGTGTAAACGTCCACCCTTGCTTGCCGGAAGCGCTCAGTCGCTCGGTTACAAGCCCTTGACGCCGCAGGGATTGCATGGCCCGCCGAATCGAGTTGACACTTTTTCCGCTCTTTTCCACCAAGTTCTCCTCCTCATACCCGCGATGGAAAGCGGATGCTCCGCTGCTCAGGCTTTGTTCCATGCGCTCATAAAGTGCCTGCAGCACATCTTCCTGCAGCACCCGGTTTCGCAGCTGCAGGAAACGGAACAGGCGCGCAACCACCCCGCGACGGGGAGAGAAGAGGAGAGAGAAGACGAAAAAGCAGGTTGCGGCCAGGACGATGGTCGGTCCTGTGGGCAGGTTTTCCAGCTGTGTGCTGAACAAGGTGCCCAACGCACCGCTTAAGGCGCCGAACAAACCGGAGAGCACCACCATGACCCCCAGCTTATCCGTCCAGTAACGGGCGGTTACCGCAGGGGCGATCAGCATGGCGGCAACCAGCACGACGCCGACTGCCTGCAGGCCGATCACAACGGACATCAGTAACAGAAGCATCAGGAGGCCGTCCAGGAATCCCATGGGAAAGCCAAGTCCCCGCCCGAAGCCCGGATCAAAAGCAAGCAGCTTGAATTCTTTAAACAGGAGCGCCGTCATCAGGATCAGGACAGCGGAGACGATGATAATGGTCGTTACGTCCGATGAAACCAGTGATGCGGCCTGCCCGAACAGGAATTTGTCCAATCCGCTTTGGTTGCCGCTTGCGCTGTGTTGTATAAAGGTGAGAAGGACAATCCCGATGCCGAAAAATACGGAGAGCGTCAGGGCAAGGGATGTATCCTCCTTGATGCGGGTATGGCGGGAGATGGCCGTGATGCAGTAGGTGGCGAGCAATCCGGCCACGCCGGCGCCGATCAGAAACAACCCAATTGATTTCGAGCCGGTCAGCATGTAGACGAGGCAGACACCCGGCAATGCTGCATGAGCCAAAGCATCTCCGACCAGGGAACGGCCCCGCAAAAACGCGAAGCAGCCCAGCACGCCGCTGCTGATGCCGAGCAGGATGCAGCCGGTCAGCACCCATTGCGTGTTGGGGTCTTGCAAGGCGAGCCAGATATTCATCGGGCATCCTCCTCATCGACTGTCGAATCGGACGCGAGGAGGACTTGATTGCCAAAAATGTGCAGCCGCCCGCCATACGTTTTCTGCAGGTTTTCCGCTGTAAAGGTCTCTCTGGTCGGTCCAGCGGCAATGATGCGGCGATTCAGCAGGATCACCCAGTCAAAATATTCCTCCACCGTTTGCAGATCGTGGTGGACGACCAGCACGGTCTTTTTTTGCTGCTTCAATTCGTTGAGCAGTTGGATAATCGCCTTTTCCGTAGCCGCATCCACTCCGGCGAAGGGCTCATCCATGAAGTAGAGCTGTGCTTCCTGGGCCAGAGCCCTGGCCAAAAATACGCGCTGCTGCTGCCCGCCTGACAGCTGGCTGATCTGGCGGTCGGCGTACTCGGCCATGCCAACCTTGCGCAGGCATTCCAGAGCGAATTCTCGATCGGACTTGCCGGGGCGGCGAAACCACCCGAGCCGTCCGTAGCGACCCATCATGACCACATCGAGCGCATCGGTTGGAAAGTCCCAGTCCACTGATTCCCGCTGGGGTACATAACCAACCAGTTTGCGCTGCATTTTATACGGTTTGCCGTAGATGTCCGTCTGCCCGGACGCGACCGGAACCAAGCCCAGCACGGCTTTGATAAAGGTAGATTTACCGGCGCCGTTCGGGCCGATGATGCCGATCAGTTTACCCTCGGGAACCTCCACGTTTACGTTGCGGAGCACCGGTTTCTTCTGATAGGCGACGGTCAAGTCGCGAACTGCCAGCGGTGTACTAAGCGTCGCTGCCATTGCCATCACTCCTTCCTGACTACTGTAGGGCTTTCACGATCGTGTCAACGTTGTGTTTGACCATCCCGATATAAGTGCCTTCCGGTGTGCCGGGGGCGCCCATGGCATCGGAGAAGAGCTCGCCGCCGATGATGACGGTGTGGTTTTTCGCTGCTGCTCCCTGCACAACGGCTTCGATGGAGCGCTTGGGTACGGACGACTCGACGAAGACGGCTTTAATTTGGCGCGATACCAGTGTATCGACAAGACCTTGCACGTCTTTTAAGCCGTATTCGGACGCCGTGCTGATGCCTTGCAGGCCCATTACCTCCACATCGTAGGCGCGGCCGAAATAGTGGAAAGCGTCATGAGCGGTAACCAGTACGCGACGCTCTTTGGGGATGGTGGCGAGTTGGTTGCGAGCGTACTCGTCAAGTGCTTTCAACTCTTTCAGATACTTTTCAGCGTTGACCGTATAGGTATCCTTGTGTGCCGGATCGAATGCGGCGAGATCATCACGTACCTGTTCTACCGCTTTCATCCACAGGGATACATCGAACCAGACGTGCGGGTCCGGGCTGTTGGGTGCAGCGGGATCAGCCAGCAGCTGTTCCTTGGTCAAACGGGCAGTAACCGCTTTGACCGGCTTTTTCGCGCCGATTTTTTCGAAGATCTCCACCATTTTTCCTTCCAGGTGAAGCCCGGAATAAAAAATGATATCGGCGTCGTTGATACGCTTGATGTCTCCCTCGGACGCCTTGTACAGGTGAGGATCGACGCCGGAACCCATCAACTGAGTCACTTCGACGTGGTCTCCCCCTACCTGTTTCACAATGTCGGCTACCATCCCGGTGGTTGTCGTCACTTTCCATTTTCCGTTCGCAGTCCCGCCGGATTGTCCTTCACTGCTGCATCCTCCAAGCAGCAAGACAAAGGCAAGCAAGCCGACGGACCAGGTTTTCCAACCGTTGAAACGATGCAAAAAATACATCGTTTGTCCCTCCTCCAAACTTTTTATCTACACGCATTTTTGTTTCCCTAAGGCAACTTTATCACAAAATAATGACGCTGTGCAACACTATTTTACTTGTGGAAAAATGTTTCCTCGAGGCAAAAATAGCAGCCAGACGTCTCATGCGCGTTTATGTGATTCAGAGTATGAGGGAGAGTGTGCAACTGTTACCCGCCCATTTGTTTTTTCTCCAGGTGATGCCGTGCTGCATAGGCGGCCAGCTGCACCCGGTTCGTCAGTTGAAGTTTCTCCAGGATATTTTTGATGTGATTCTTTACCGTATTTTCCGCGATGATCAACTGGTCGCTGATCTCCCGGTTGGTTTTTCCTTCGCCGACGTACATGAGTATTTCTCTTTCCCTTGGCGTCAGCACGTCCGGACCAGGTTCATCTGGGATCTCCTGGCGGCGAAAATGATGCAGCAGACGGTTCGCCATTTCACGGGAGATATCGCTGTCTTCATCCAGCAAGGCATGCAGATAGGCAATCCAATCATCCGGCTCCAGGTTTTTCAGCAAATAACCCTGAGCCCCGAATTGGATGGCGGAAATGAGATCTGCCACGTCGTCGGAGACGCTGAGAATGACTACCTTGATGTGCGGATAGGCTTTCTTCACTTCACGAGTGGCTTCCAATCCGGTCCATTTCGGCATGTTGATATCCATCAAGACGAGATCGGGTTGCAGTTCCCCGCATAGCCGGTACGCTTCCTCTCCGTCGGAAGCTTCCCCGATGACACGAAAAGACGGATCCTGATCCAGCAGGCTGCGAATGGCCATCCTCGCCATGGGATGATCATCGGCAATCAGTACGCGGTATTCATTCATGTCCATTTCCTCCGTTTCCTGCAGCAAGGCGTATTTCCGTACCGCCAGCTGCTCGCGGCGCGATGGTGATGACCGCGCCCAGTTGCTTGGCTCGCTCCCTCATCATGGCAAGTCCGTATTTTTTAGACCTCTCGTCTGTTTCTCCAAGTCCCACTCCGTCATCCTGTATGACCAGCTCCCATCGTCTGTGTTCTTTGGTCGTCAAGCGAATCCAGGCATGACGGGCCTGAGCGTGTTTGCGAATGTTGGCGAACGCCTCCTGAATAATACCGAACAGCTGGACTTCCTCGGCGGGTGAAAAAAAGCCGTCTTTCACCGTCAGGTCTGGGGTAACATCCACTCCCGAAAGAGCGCTCCACTGTCCCAGCCACTTCTCCACGCGCTGCGGAAAGCTGCTTCCTTCTTCCGGAAGCGAGCGCAGGTTGAAGATCGCCTGTCGTACGTGATTATCGATGGCCGATACAGCGATGCGGGCGTCATCCAATTGTCCCTGTTTCAGCTTTACGTTGAGAAAAAACAGCGATTGGGCAATGCCGTCGTGAAGTTCCCGGGCCAGTCGTTCCCGTTCCTCGTACACGGCGCGACGAGCCTGTTCCACCACCAGTCTGGCGTTCATCCGTTCAATTTTCCGAAACATCCAGGTTGCAAACAGAAACGAAAGCAGCAGGGTTAACAACGTGATGTAGACGTTTCCCGTCTCCATTGACATGTATGACAGAAGAAAATCGTGACGGACAAATTCAAACCCGCCGATCACAATGGGCGGGAGCAGTACGGTTAGCCAATACAGCATGCGATACGTCATGTGAAATCCCTTCCTTGTCCAAGCAATCACTACTAGTATACCGAAGCGGACGGGCTGATGATATACTCGAAAAAGAGACAGATTTTCGTGTGAGAGGAGTAAAAATAAGATGGACAAACGAAGAACCGCTCTGACTGTCGCCGGTTCGGACAGCGGAGGCGGAGCAGGGATTCAAGCCGATCTGAAAACATTTCATCAATTTGGTGTATACGGCATGAGTGCCATTACTGCCATTACGGCGCAAAATACGCTCGGAGTGGCGGGCGTTTATCCGCTGCCCACAGAAGCCGTGATTCAGCAGATGAAGGAAGTGCTTCGCGACATCGGGGCCGACGCGGTGAAAACAGGCATGTTGTTTCATGCTGAGATTATTGAAGCGGTTGCGGAGGAAATTCGTGCGTTTCGCCTTCACAAGCTGGTCGTAGACCCGGTGATGGTGGCAAAAGGAGGAGCGAAGCTGCTGCTCGATGAGGCGATCCATGCCCTAAAGCGCCATCTGCTTCCGTTGGCCGAGATCGTCACCCCCAATCTGCCGGAAGCGGAGTGCCTGACCGGAATGACCATCCAAACGCCGGAGGAGATGAAGGAGGCTGCCAAAAAGATTCACGCCATGGGCGCCCGCCACGTATTCATCAAAGGAGGGCATCTCGACTCAGACGACATCGTCGATCTGCTCTTCGACGGTCAGTCATTCCACGAGTTTGGACACCCCCGCGTCCATACCAGACATACCCACGGCACAGGCTGCACCTTTTCCGCGGCGTTGACCGCAGAACTGGCAAAAGGTACGACCCTGCTTCAGGCGGCAGAACGGGCCAAGCGTTTTATTGTAGAAGCCATTGCTACTGCCCCTCAAATCGGCGGAGGCCACGGCCCGACCAATCACTGGGCTCGGATTGAATAGAAGTCAAGCACATGGCCCGGGCAGATCCCGGGTTTTTTTGTTTTTTTCACCAATCGCCCAATTCCTGCTTACCATAAAGGAAAAGGGTGAGAGGACGGAACGGATTACATGTGGACAAAGTGGGTTACCATACACGAATCCTACGGCCTGCCGCGAGCTGCGCAAGAGTGCAGGCGTTTTTTGGAAAACAAGGGCATTCGGGTGAGGCTTTTGTCCAGAAAGACAAAGCGAGCGGGCCACCTGTATGCCCTGCAAGTTCCAGTCGACCAGCAGCAGGTGGCAGAGGAACTGCTCCACGCTTACAAGAAAAGCTTGTATTGAGGAAAATTCACCGGGGATACTAGCGGCAAGGGGGAATTCGCATGGCAACCACCTTGTTGGAACGCCCGGAAACCGTGGAGCAGGCGGAAAGCCGCTCGAAACTGTTTGTACCTGACCTGGTGTTCGTTGAGCCCGCAGCGTTGGATTACCCGCTGGGGGAGGAGATTTACCAACGCTTTAGGCAGCAGGGTATTCCCATCCGGATGACCACCAGCCACAACCAGGTGCGCGGCATCCCCGGGGATACCGAGGTGGAGCAGTACCGCAACGCGAAGCGGACATTGGTCGTCGGCGTGCGCAAAACGTTGAAATTCGAGACGTCCAAGCCTTCAGCCGAATACGCCATTCCGCTGGCAACCGGCTGCGCCGCTCACTGCCACTACTGTTATCTGAATACGAACATCGGGACAAAGCCGTACATTCGCGTCTACGTAAACACGGACGAAATCCTGTCCCGGGCGGAAACGTACATTCGGGAACGGGCGCCGGAGATCACGCGGTTTGAAGCGGCCTGTACCTCCGACCCGATCAGCATCGAACACATCACCGGCAATCTGAAGCGGACCATCGAATTCATCGGACGGCAGAAATACGGCCGGCTGCGCTTTGTGAGCAAGTTTCACCATGTCGATTCGCTTCTGGATGCCGAGCATAACAAGCATACCCGTTTTCGCTTCAGCTTGAATGCGGATTACGTGATCAAGAACTTTGAGCCGGGAACGTCGACCTTTGAACAACGCATCGAAGCGGCCGGCAAGGTGGCGAAAGCCGGGTACCCGCTCGGGTTTATCATCGCCCCGCTGTACTGGTTTGAAGGCTGGGAGGAGGGCTATACGCACCTTTTGGAAAAGCTGAACCGCCAGTTGGTGCCGGAAGCGATGGAAGACTTGACGTTTGAGCTGATCCAGCACCGGTTTACCAAGATCGCGAAAAAGTTGATCCTCCAAAGGTACCCCAAGACGAAGCTGGAGATGAACGAGGGAGAGCGCAAGTACAAATGGGGGAAGTACGGAAAAGGGAAATACGTCTACCCCGACGTGAAGGCAAAAGCGCTGCAGGCTCACCTGGAAACGGAAATTGCGCGTCTGTTTCCAAAAGCGCGAATCGAGTACTTCACGTAAGGGAAATGGATTCCAAAGCTCGCTGCGCTGTTTGCTGGCGGGCTATTTCTATACAGGTACTTGGAAAGGGTGCTGGCCCCGCCTGGCGCAGCACTTGCTACTGCCGGGCGGGTTGTGTCGACCTGCTTCGAATCATTTCGACAAACATGGATAAGCATGTTACAATATTTCTTGCTCTGATTTCGTTGGAAAGGATTTGTACGCCATCATGAAGTCTATCTTAGTTACGGTCGAGGGACCGATCGGCATCGGCAAGACCTCGTTGTCGAGAGAAATCAGCAGGGCTTTCGGGTTGGAGCTGTTGGAAGAAATCGTGTACGAAAACCCGTTTTTAGGAAAATTTTATCAAAATATTGCAGAGTGGAGCTTCCAGTTGGAGATGTTTTTTCTCTGCAACCGCTACAAGCAGCTGCAGGATATCCGCAATCATTATCTGGCAAAAGGCACGTCCGTAGTGGCTGACTACAATATTTTTAAGAATACGATTTTTGCCAAACGGACACTGAGCGACGAGAACTTACCGAAGTATCTGAAAATTTACGATATCCTTACCAGCGACATTCCGCAGGCCAATTTGGTCATTTACCTGACAGCGTCCATCGATACCGTGATGAAGCGGATCGCCATGCGGGACCGGGATGTGGAACGCAACATGGATGTGACCTACATGGAAAACCTGATTGCAGACTATAACGAATTTATGCAGGAATTTGAACGGCATCACCCGGAAATCCCAGTCCTGAAGTTTCAGTGTGATGACCTGGATTTTGTACATAAACCGGAAGATCTGCGTTACGTGATGGGACAGATTGAGCCGATCATAAAAACGCTTACACAGCAAGAAATGCCGCAATCATCCAGCTAACTCATATCTTGGAAATAAGGAGTAACGTTCATGTCGGATTTTAAGAACAGTCATTTGCGAGAAAAATACGGAATCCCCAGCAACGCTGTCATCACCATCGGCGGAACGGTCGGTGTGGGCAAATCGACGTTTACCCGCGCTCTTGCTGACCTGCTCGGTTTTCGCGTCTCCGTGGAGAAAGTGGACAACAATCCCTATTTGAGCCGATTTTATCAGGATTTTTCGCGATGGAGCTTTCATCTGCAAATCTTCTTTTTGGCCGAGCGTTTCAAGGAACAAAAGCGGATGTTCGAATACGGCGGAGGGTTTGTGCAGGACCGTTCCATTTACGAGGATACCGGTATCTTCGCCAAGATGCTGTACGAGCAGGGGCATATGACGGAAGAAGACTACGCAACGTACACACAGCTGTTTGAAGCGATGGTCATGACGCCGTACTTCCCTCATCCAGACGTGCTCATCTATTTGGAGGGCAGCTTCGAGGATATCGTTTTGCGTGTAAAGGAGCGAGGGCGTCCCATGGAGCAGCAGACTCCGATTGGTTATTGGGAGGACTTGTACCATCGATATGAAAACTGGATCAATTCGTTCACGGCCTGTCCGGTATTGCGCATCAATATCAACGAATATGATGTCGTGGAGAACCAGGCCTCAGTGGAAGTGGTACTCTCCCGACTGGCCGAAAAGATTCAGCTTGTTCGTTCCGTACGCGGCTGACAGTCCCCAAACCTCAGGGAGCCTGATTCCCTGAGGTTTTTCCATACCGCAAGACATGTGCTCCTATGATAAGATAGTCCTTAGAGAGAAGCAATTCAGGGGGAATCACGATTGAAGAAATGGCTTGGGCTTCCAGGTATGCTCAGCTTGTGTCTGTTCATAATGGTTGGAATATTCGCGCTACAGGCAACGCCCTCGTACGCTCCGACACATCAGATTGAGCATGAGGCGCCCGAGGAGGAGCAGCTGGCGTTTGAACGTGTCGTCCAGCGTATTTTTATCGGGCAGGAAGATGAACGCGGCAGTTTTAAAGTGGTCGAGTTTGAGAGCGGCAAATTTCCCCAGAAGCCGATTCAGTTGGCCATCCACACCAGGAAAGCGTATGTTCATGTGGATGTTGCCACAAGCCAACCCCTGGAGCAGGTGGAACATTTCTTTTCTCAATTCAACGTCACCGGAAACGTGAAATACAGCTCAACCGTTCGGGAGATATCGGAGAACAATTACCAGCTGTCCATGCACTTTGACGAGATCCCCAAGCAATTTGCGCTTCAGTTCGGCCATCTCCCCAAAATCACGTTAAAGCGGATGGCGCCGCTTCAGGTAACCATCGGGCCAGAAGACGAAAACGGCGCGACGATGCTTTTGGCCGGAGAATTCGACATCTCCAGCACACTCTATGTGTCGGAAGGACAGGATGTGGTCAATCTGCGTTTTTCCGAGCCGATGGTGGAGGAAGATCAGATTGGTTTCTGGATACCGGACAGGTTCGGATCGTGGCAGGACCCGCAGACGTTCCAACTGCATCTGCGACGGGTTTACGACAAGACATTGAATCTGGTGTCGCTCTACTCCTTGAATGGCAACTACCTTCCGCCATCCTTTCAAGCATTTGAAGTGAAAAAAGTGCCTCCGCGTGACTGGGTCGATTTGGTTACGGGGAAAAAAGTAGGCTTTAGCCGGTTCGACTCTTTTTATGACGCTCTCGTTTTCTCTCCGAAGCGGGACAGGTACGTTGGATTGATCGACAGAGGGGGCAGTCAGGGAGACGGAGCCGGCCGCTATTTTGCCATCGTACTGGAACAGCAGGGGAAACCGCCGGTCGTGGTGGAACCGTACTTTTACAGCGATGTGCTGACACATGGGTCTTTGGTCCAGTGGCTTGACAACGAACGGTTCGCCTTCGCCACCTACTACGGCGCCTATGTGTACCACCTGGCCAATGGGGCAAAGCAGGAGTTGTATTACAATCAGTCCCATTCCGCGGAGGGAGCCATTCAGGAACTGGCGGTCGATCGGCTTCGTCACGAAATATATCTCCTGCTAAGCTACCTCAAGGTGGAAGACGGCGAAGAGACCTATCAGATGGACAAATGGACGTACGATGCCCATACACTCGTGCGTAAAAAGGAAGAGCCGTATTCGGAAACGTTTTTGACACCCAAGTCCAAGCTGCAGGAGCTGCCGATTCACGTGCGAAAAAACGGCGTGTATTACACAAAGGCAACCGATGCTCCGAAAAAGGTGCGAACGACGTTTGTCAGCCGCGAAGGGAGTACGTGGACAGTGGAGGGGCAGGTCGTGTGGGCTGATCATGACGGTCACGCGGTATTGATACGAGACCGCGATGCTGCCGGCAAGCCTATGGAAAAGATCAGCTGCTGGTGGGAGATCGGCAAAAAGCCGCAGCCGCTTCCTCAAGTGTTCGGTACGGTACAGCCGCTCGGGCCGTACGTCGTTTCCGACGATTCGATCCGCTACTACATGCTCGACCCGAAGCGGAAAAAGTGGAACGAACTGCCGTTGGCGGAAACGGACGTCTTGCTTCCGGTGCAGGAGGAGACAGCGTTGTACCGTCGCGATAAATAAGGTTCTCTCCCCCTAAGTGTCGGGGAGCGCTCTTGTTGATGCCGCCTGTGGTATAATAAGGGCATCATGGTTCCTAAAGGAGTTTGCTACATGGAAGAATGGTTTGAGAGAAGTTTTCGGGAGGATTACGTGCTTGTTTACAAGCATCGCGACGAAGCCTCCGCGGACGCAGAGATTGCCAACCTGCTGACCCGTTTGCCGATCAAGCGCACCGGCAGAGTGCTGGATCTGTGCTGCGGCAGCGGCCGACATTCGCGTGCGTTGGCCCGCCGAGGCTATGAAGTCGTAGGGGTTGACCTGTCCTCTGTGCTTCTTGAACTGGCGGAGGAACAGAACACGTTCCCCAATCTGCGTTATTACCGGTATGACATGAGGGAGATTCCCTTTGAAAACGAATTTGATATCGTCGTCAACCTGTTTACCAGCTTCGGCTATTTTTCCACCGATGCGGAAAACGCCAAGGTCATCGCGAATATGGCAAAAGCATTGAAACAGGGGGGAGAAGTGGTGATTGACTACCTCAACCCTGCGTATGTCAAGGCCAACCTCGTGTCCCATTCAACCAAGGAAGTATCTGGTCTGTATATTGAGGAAGAGCGCTGGCTGGAAGACGGCTTTGTGAAAAAACGTATCATGGTCAGGGACGCCGAGTCGCAAGAACCCCGTACATATGTGGAGCAGGTTCGCCTGTTTGAAGCGGAAACCATGTCAGAGATGCTGAAGCAGGCAGGGTTTGGCCGGTTGCAGGTGTTCGGCGACTACGACTTCAACCCCTATGCCGGCGAAACCTCGCCGCGTATGATTTTCTACGCGGTAAAAGAAGGCCTGGGACAAAGCTGATAAGCGTGACTAACCCCGATGGTTTCTGAATATGATGGTGATAACCATGAACGTTCATCCGACTAAAGGGGGACTTCGCGATGAGCAAACTTACGCTGGAGCAGGTAAAACTTTATTTGGGCAAAGTGCCCGGATGGAGGTTGGCAGAGGACCGAATGGCCTTATACCGTACCTATCATTGCAGTGATTTTCGCACGGCCATCAGTTTTGTGAATCGAGTGGCAGAACAGCTGGAGCAGGACAATCAGCACGTGGAGATCCGCATCTGCGGAAGCGCCGTCACCTTTACTTTGGCGACAGGAGAAGCAAAGGGACTGACGGGAAAGGACTTTGCACTTGCCCAAGCGATCAGCAAGGTAAGTTGACGGTTTGCGATAGCGGTGAGGAAAGAAGGAGAGTGGCAGAGATGGACATTCAAACACACGAACAATTGGTAACGCTGTTGGAGTCAGAGTACCGCGGGAAAGAGGCTGCGATTCTATTTACGCAATGGGACACAGACAGTGAGGACGAAGAGGTAACCCAATTCCGCGGACAGCTGGTGAGCGTGAAGCTTTGCGACAACGAATTTGGTGAAAAGGATCTGACGCTTTCCTTTGAGGTGGACGAGGAGCAAGTCGTGGAAGTGCTGATGGAGATCCCGGCGGAGGAAGCGGATCTCGGCTCGCTCGCAGAGAAACGTCTGCATATTTACGGCACGGAAGCGGAGATCGTGTTGGAAGCATGAGCCGCTTGCATCAATACCGGTATGTTGGCACGCCCGACCCGATGAACGAACGGGAAGCGTACCAGTGCAACAAATACCTGAAGCGAAAGAGGCTTAGCCTGCTTACAGTCGGCCGATTTCTCGTTGACGCGGAAGCGCTGCTCACCCCGATTCATCTGGACTGCTTCAACTGTCGCGCCGTTCATCGCGAGTCGTGCTGTAACGGTCAACCGTATGCTGTAGAGAGCTGGCAAATCCCCCTGCTCGAGCTGGAGGCGCTGAAAATCGCCGAACGATTTATGCCCGAACGAGAACAGGAACGGGTTCGTCAGGGGGGCATCTGGGAGCAGGGAAAGAGTGCAGGCACCATACGCGTTAAGCACGATAGCTGTGTGTTCTACAATGAGATTGACGGGAAACACGGCTGCTCCATTCATGCTCATGCGGAGCGCAGCGGTCAACCGGTCTATCCGATCAAGCCGTTCAGCTGTCAACTGTATCCGCTCGATCTCATCGAGGTGGGGGACCAGGTGTTGGTGACAGCACTGAACGAGGAGACGGCGCCGTTTTCCCGCTGGGGAACGGAGTACCTTGACCACTTTCTCTGTGCCAATCTAGACCGAAGGAGACTGGCGAAGCATCTCGATCCCTCCCTCTTCGCCGTAGAGGGCTATCGGCCGGCATACCAGTGGGGGGTTCCGTTTTTGCGCCATGTGTTGGGAGCGGAAGCGGCCGAGAGCGTGGAGCGGCTGCTGTCGGAGAAGTGGGCAAAGCAAGAAGCGTAGAAGAGCGCTGCGGTTCTTTTAGTTTGGATCAAATTTGGAACGCGATTTTCAATTGTGGTAAGATGTTGTGTATTGCCACTTGGAAGGAGCCCAGAGATGAAACCAATCACGACAAAAGAATCAAGAACCGTCCAGGCCTCCATCGTCCAACCCTCCGACACCAATTTTCACGGCACCATTTTCGGTGGAACAATGATGGCGTATATAGATGAAGTGGCAGCCATCGCTGCGATGCGACACTCGCGCAGACCCGTGGTGACTGCTTCCATTGACTCCATCGACTTTCTGTCACCTGCCAAAATGGGACATTCCGTCTGCCTGGAAGCGTTTGTTTCCTCTACCGGAAAAACGTCCATGGAGGTTTTTGTGAAAGTCATTTCCGAAAATCTGCTGACTGGTGAACGCACCTTGACGGCCACGTCGTTTCTTACGTTTGTGGCGCTCGGCGACGACGGCAAGCCTACTCCCGTTCCGCCAGTCGTTCCTGAAACGGATGAGGAGAAGTATCTGTTTGATACGGCAGAGGAGCGCAAGGCGATGCGCAAGGAACGCAAGCGCAGCACGGAGGCGTTCGTCAGCCAGCTGAATATAAAGAAAGGCATATAATGAAGGAATCCATCACGCAATTGTCCAAGTAATCTTCTGGCTGATCAATCGACGGAGAAGGAGTTGTTCGAATGAAATACCGTAGACTTGGAAAAACGGGCCTGAAGGTGTCCGTTGTCGGAGTGGGGACCTGGCAGTTTGGAGGGGAATGGGGGAAATCCTACACGCAGGAAGAAGTCGACCGGATCCTGGCGACCGCGAAGGAAACGGGCATTAACCTGATAGATACCGCAGAATGTTACGGGGATCACCTGTCCGAATCTTTTATCGGGAAGGCAATTCAGAATGAGAGGCAGGATTGGATTCTTGCGACCAAGTTCGGGCACAAGTTTCACGGACATCTGGATCGGGCCAACCACTGGTCCCCCAAGGATGTCCTGAAGCAGCTGGAGGATTCTTTGCAGGCGCTCCGGACTGATTACATCGACATTTATCAATTTCATTCAGGCGGGGACGAATTCTTTGACAATGATGATCTCTGGACGATGTTGGATAAGCAGGTTCAGGCAGGAAAGATCCGTCATCTGGGAATCTCGATCGGCAGCAATGACAACCTCCATCAGACGGATGCGGCAAGCCGAGTGAATGCGAAAGTGATTCAGGTTGTCTACAACCGCTTAGACCGAAAACCGGAGGAGCGCGTATTCCCTTCCTGTGAGAAGCAAGACCTTGGCGTACTTGCCCGTGTGCCTCTGGCGAGCGGTTATCTCAGCGGGAAATACAAGCCGGGCGCAGAATTTGAAGCCAATGATGTACGGAATCGACATGATCGGGAACAGCGCGAAGAAAAACTCCAACTCGTGGAGAAGATCAAGCGGACGGAGGTGCCGGAAGGCGTTAACATGGCAGAGTGGGCGCTGGCCTGGTGTCTCCAGCACCCGGCTGTCACCTGTGTGATTCCGGGATGCAAGGATGTGGACCAGGTGCAATCCAACGCACGGGCTGCAGATCTGGAGATGGTACGGGAAGATCATCCGCAGGCGTGGAAATAGGCTGAATAAAGAAAGGCTCATACATTTCTGTATAGATCAGGATGTAGGAGCCCGTTTTTATTATCGTATACGATCATGATCGAAACAGCGTTATTCCAAAAAACGATCCTTCCAGTCCGGGCGGGGAAGCAAGCAGTGTTCACGCTTGCCGAACCATTGGTAGCGGTTACGGGCTACCCAATCGTAGAGAGTATTGCGCAAGGGAGCGGGGATCAGGATGAAAGCGTAGAGAAGCGGCCAGATCCCCCGCAGCTTTCGGGTGACACGCAGAACTGCAGCCGATTTTGTATAGAGGCGGCCGTTGTCGATCAGCACGACGGAGCTGATTTCATCTGATGGGTAATGATAGTGTGCAAGCAGCCGCTTCCCGATGGAGGACTGCAGGGACGCAAAGCGAATGCTTCCCGAGCGGTCGCGAGGAAGGATAAACTGTACGGTTCCGCTGCAAAGATTGCATTCTCCATCGAACAGCAGAATGGTCCCCTGGGTGATGGGCTGCTTCATCAGCCATGCCTCCTCCTAGAGTGGTTAAAACGCCCAGTTGCCGCTTCGAAACAAGGGCTCTCTTTTCCCATCGGCAGTTTCCCCGTCAATATTCATCTCAGCCGATCCGATCATAAAATCCACGTGGGTGAGGCTGGTATTCAACCCTTTCTGCTCCAATTCTTCCCGGCCCATGCCCGCTCCTCCTTCGATGCAGACAGGGTAAGCGTTTCCGATAGCCAGATGGTTGGAAGCATTTTCATCATACAAAGATTCAAAGAAAATCAGATTGGATTGGGAGATGGCAGACTGGTGCGGAACCAATGCAACCTCTCCCAGGTAATGAGAGCCTTCGTCCGTTTCAATCAGCTCTTTTAACATGACATAACCCGATTCGGCAGAGAAATCCACAATACGCCCCTTTTCAAAGGTCAGGGAAAAGTTCTCAATCAGGTTGCCGTTATAGCTTAACGGTTTTGTACTGCGCACCACGCCGTTCACGCCTTCTTTTAACGGAGCGGTAAAGACTTCTTCCGTCGGCATGTTGGCCATGAAGGCGATCCCCTTTGCATTCACGTCGCCTCCCCCGATCCAGATGTGGTTCGGCGGCAGTTCGATGGACAGGTTGGTGCCGGGTGCTTCATAGTGCAGGTATTTGTATTGCTTTTCATTTAAGTAGGATACTTTCTCATTCAGATTCGCGTGATGTTCCTCCCATGCCTGGATCGGGTCCTCCTGATCGACGCGGGTGGCATGGAAGATGGCGTTCCACAGGGACTCCGTCCGCTCCGGTTCGGCAAGGTTCGGAAATACCATTTCTGCCCATGCCGAAGAAGCGACCGCGATCACCGACCAGCTTACCTGATTGGACATGGTATAATTTCTGAACGTATTCATCGCTTGTCCCGCCGCTTTTCTAGCTGTTGCCAGGCGCTGTGGATTAACGCCCTTCAGCAAGTTTGGATTGGGAGCGACAATGGACAGGAACGCGGCCCCGTCTTCCGCCATTTGTTCATACCCTTTTGCTTTCCACAAAGGGAACTCTTTAAACGCTTCATCGGGAGCTAGGTCGTATTTCATACGGGTCAGCTCATCGTCCGTCCATTCGATATGTACATTCTTTGCCCCGGCTTCATACGCTTTTCTCGCAACCTTTCGGACAAAATCAGCGGAGGAGAGAGGGGCTGTTACGACCAGGGTTTGTCCCGGCTGTATATTAACCCCGACCTTCACGGCCAATTGTGCGTAACGGTCAAGCATCTTTTCCAATGTCATTTGGAACCTCCTATAATAGTAGGGTAGGGAGATGCTATCATTATACCAGAGAAATTTTTTTATCGAAATTTTCCAATACGCAAGGAGACAAAAGAGAAATGAATGGACGAAAGCCATTATGGGAAGTTTTACTGGTTTCCACGAAACTTGGGTTAACCTCGTTTGGAGGTCCGATTGCGCATCTTGGATATTTTCATGAGGAATACATCCGACGTCGCCAGTGGATGGATGAGCGAAGTTATGCCGATTTGGTTGCCTTATGTCAGTTTCTGCCCGGCCCTGCAAGCAGTCAGGTGGGGATTGGCATAGGAGTGATGCGCGCAGGATTGTTGGGAGGCATTGCAGCCTGGATTGGGTTCACCCTTCCCTCCGTTATTGCCCTGGTCCTTTTCGCCTATCTCCTTCAAGGATTCGATCTGGGGAATGCCGGGTGGATTCATGGCTTGAAACTGGTGGCTGTGGCCATTGTCGCTCATGCCGTACTGGGTATGGGGCAAAAGCTTGCGCCTGATCGAAACAGAGCGACCATAGCCATTCTTGCCGCCACGATTGCGTTGTTATGGCAGACGGCAGTTAGTCAAGTGTTCATCATTGTTGCAGCAGGACTTGTTGGATTGTACCTTTACAGGGACCATCACATGACTGAACTGCCTGAGATTCGAGTTCCGATCCGGCGTTCCGTTGCGCTCATATGCCTCCTGTTATTTTTCGGCTTCCTATTTGTATTACCATTGCTTCGAAATGGCAATTCCATTCATTGGCTGGCTGTGTTTGACAGTTTTTACAGGGCAGGTTCCCTCGTTTTCGGCGGAGGGCACGTTGTTCTCCCGTTGCTGGAAAGAGAGGTAGTTCCTGCGGGATGGCTTGACAAAGATGACTTCCTTGCCGGTTATGGAGCCGCTCAAGCAGTGCCGGGACCATTATTTACGTTCGCCGCGTATTTGGGAGCGATGATGGGAGGATGGTTGGGAGCAGCCGTTGCCACAATCGGTATCTTTCTCCCTGCATTTTTGCTCGTCATCGGAACCTTGCCTTTTTGGGATTCTCTTCGAAGGAAACCAGCGATCCAAGGTGCACTTGCCGGGATTAACGCAGCCGTTGTAGGAATCTTGTTGGCTGCTCTTTATGATCCCATTTGGACCCGTTCGATTCAGGGACCGATCGATTTCGCGCTGGCTTCCATCTTGTTTCTCATGCTTGTTTTCTGGAAGACCCCTCCTTGGGTAGTGGTGATAACCGGCGCTTTAGGAGGAGTCCTCCTTCGTTTCATGTGACTGTGGTGGTCAGCACATGCTTGGCGGGTATACAACGCCTTGAAGCACCAGTTCCTCCGCCTTGGCAAGATCTGCGTACATCTCGCGGTCTTCCTGCAGGCGGGGAATGACTTTGCGCAGCTGATCGTAGGCCCACTGCGTTCCAGCGCCCAGCCGTCCCGTACCGAAGTCGATCGCTTGTGCTGCAGCCAAATACTCAATGGACAGGACTTTTGCCGAGTTGGCTACCACCGTTCGCAGTTTGCGGGCCGCCGTCGTTCCCATGCTGACGTGATCCTCCTGATTGGCGGAAGACGGGATGGAATCAACAGACGCAGGATGGCAGAGCACCTTGTTTTCCGATACGATGGAAGCTGCCACATATTGGGTGATCATAAAGCCGGAGTGGAGACCGCCTTTTTCAGTCAAAAAGCCGGGCAGCCCGCTCAGTTGCGGATTCACCAGTCGCTCCGTCCGTCGTTCGGAAATGTTGGCCAGTTCGGAGACGGCAATCGCCAGGAAATCAGCGACCAATGCCATCGGTTGACCGTGAAAATTGCCGCCGGAGATGATGTCGCCCGTCTCGGAGAAGAGCACGGGGTTGTCAGTCACGCTGTTGCACTCACGAGAAACTGCAGCCCACACATATTCCAGGGTATCTCGGGTTGCGCCGTGTACCTGGGGAATGCAGCGCAGGCTGTATGGATCCTGGACGCGCAGCTCGCCCTGTTCGGTCGTCCGTTCACTTCCTTGCAGATGGATCAGGAGACGTCTGGCTGATTCCTGCTGACCGGGATGGGGGCGGACGAGGTGTAGCTGCGGATCAAAGGCTTTCGGGATGCCGCGAAGCGCTTCCACAGTCATCGCAGCGATAACTTCTGCACTTTCCATAACGACCCGCGCATCGTACAGAGCGAGGCAGAGCTGGGCCGTCATTGCCTGCGTGCCGTTGATTAGGGCGAGACCTTCTTTTGCTTCCAACTGAACAGGCGGAAGCCCTACCGTCTGCAGGGCTTTCGCGCCAGGCATGCGTGTGCCGTTTACTTCCGCTTCTCCTTTGCCCAGCATCACCAGTACCATGTGGGCGAGCGGAGCCAGATCGCCGCTTGCCCCAAGCGAGCCCTGCTCCGGAATAATCGGGTGGACGCCTCGGTTGCACATCTCAATCAGCAGCTGCAGTGTTTCCAGGCGAATACCGGAAAAGCCTTTGGACAAAGCGTTAATGCGCAGCGCCATGATGGCACGCACCACTTCCGTCGGATAGGGCTGCCCCATGCCACAAGCATGACTCATGATCAGGTTTTCCTGCAGGCGGCTGACATCCTCTTTGGGAATGACAATGTCCGAGAATTTGCCGAATCCGGTGGTGATCCCGTAAACCACTTTTTGTTCGTGAACCATCTTCTCCACCATCTGCCGGGAGCGTTGAATCTTTTCGACTGCTTCCTCCGTCAATCCCAGCGCTGTCCGGTTGAGGGCAATCTCCACCACCTGTTTGATTGTGAGATGTTCGCCATCCAGCAAAATCATGGGTTGTTTCATCTTATTTTCCTCCTTTAGCAGAACAGAGTGCAAAAGGAAAGGGGTTAGGAATGATTTCCTAACCCCTCGATACCTACTCGTATATGGTTGCCATGACAGGCAAGACAAACGCCTCGCATTCGCTTCCACCGCTCTCTGTCTAGTCTGATAAATCAGAATAGCAATCATATCTATTGTAGTAGATCTTGATGATTAGTCAAGGGCGAGCTTGTTTTCGGCTTGGCATAAAAAACGGGCGCATCTCTTTTGGCCCGAATGGGCATTTGTCGTTTCTCGAGGGGGGTAAATGTCATACCATGTACTGTGTCATGTAACCCAGAAAGGAAGTGAGACAAGATGGAAAGACAGCGTAGAATGCCCAACATTCCGAAAATGCCGAAGGAAATGCCGATGCCGAAGGAAATGCCGAAGCCTGCTCCCATGATGCCATCGCCCAACATCCCGTCACCGAATATTCCGTCGCCGATGATGCCATCGCCCAACATCCCGTCACCGAATATTCCATCGCCGATGATGCCATCGCCCAACATTCCATCACCCAACATTCCATCTCCTTCGAGGCCGAGGAGAGAGCGGCCGCGGCCGCCAATGGCACCAAACCTGCCGATGCCAAACCTGCCGATGCCGAACAGGCCGATGCCGTACATGCCGATGCCAAATCCTATGCCGTCACCAAATCCTATGCCGTCACCCAACATGATGGCGCCCGCGCGACCGAGAATCGACATGTACATGATGAAGCTGCAATTCCACCTGGACCGGATGAACTATTACCGACACAAATGTGAAAGGTACCGCAGCCATCGCAGAAAATACAGCGAGTACATGAAGCACTATCTATTCCACAAGCGGAAAATGCGTGACTATCAAGACAGATGCTACCAAAGAGACAGCAGTTCATACAGTCGCGGCTCTTCCTCGTCCGGCGGTTGTGATTGCGACTGCCGCGGACGCGGCCGACGCAAAGGGGGTTCTTCTTCCTACTAACAGCATACGGCGAAGACGCCCTTCAGGTGAGTGGGCGTCTTTCTATTTCTCGGGGATCCGCTCCAGTTCCACTCCGCTTTCGGCCAATTCAGTACCATAGTGAGACGAACGGAAATGAAGTAATAGGACAAGCACTGGACAGACCGCTGCTTACACAAGACACGTCAAACCGGTATGCCTTGGTTACAACGCTGTGATACACTGCAGCTATCATAACTGCAAGGGCACGATATTCAAATGCAGGTGGATGAAGAGGAGGACCAAATAATCCGATTCCAAAGAAAACATTGATTTGCCTGGATAAGATACCATTTATCGCTTCCTAAACCATTCACGATACAATTCCTTACCGACATAGAAATTGAAAAACTCATACTCAGGTCGTTTTGAGCTTCAAGTTGAACGCGGTATTCCAACAATTCCAGTAAGCCCGAAATTGGGTGGAGTATATCTAGAGTATAGACAAAAATACAGAGAAAAGAAAAACATCGGAAAACCTAAAGGTCAGCTCTTTGAATATGACGAGAACTATATAAACGTAAATGAAAACGATCAATGGGTATTTGAGAAACAAAAGAAACTGGTCGAAACGCTCTTTGATAAGTGAGCGCCCCCGGTGCTTTTTCTTTTGGAGGTTTCTGACGTCTAGTGTGCCAATTCGTTGACCCGGATACGGGGGGGGTATTCTACGAAGAGTAAATCCTTCGGCGTCCATACGAGATCGTCAAGGTCTTTCGGCCAGCTGGTCGAAGCGCTAAATTTGTTATGATCAAAGCCAGCCAAAAGGCCAAGCGACGGTTGCGTAGACTGTCGCTGTCAGAGGCTGGTTTTTTGTTGAATATTGCATTTTACTCCAGTGAGGGTAGCAATCTCCTGCTGGGGGACAACGAGCGCGGACAGAAAGGCGTGCCGCTCACGATCAAAGAGCTGGCCCGAACCGCTGACTGCTCATATTCCCAGGCGAGGAAGATCGTCAGGACGTTCATTGAACAGCGGATTCTCCGGCGTGCTGAGATCGATGGCAGGACCGCTCTGGCAATCAACCCACTGTTCTTGCTGAACGGGAAGGCGGCAGACACATGGCTTCTGCAGCTCTTCCAGAATGAAATTGTGGAGGCGCGAGAATCCCGGGTGAGGAGGGAGGGGCGCCAGAAGGAGACACGCCGCAAAGCCTTGTCGCTGTAAGATGCAACAAAGTTTTGGGTAGCGATACAATACGTATACTTTTCGGGTGAAAAAGTAGTAGATTTGTAGCGCTTAAAAAACGCCTTCAATCCGATTCGGGTCAAGGGGTTCAGCCGATTTTTGGTGAGCATGCTGATGCAGGCATAGCCCAGTCGAATCACGGTCCGTTCCTTCTCCGGTCTTGCTTGCTGTGAAGCTCCTGCTTTCAATAGCATCTCCACCCGACGGTCAGAATGGACTGCATGAATGTTATCTTTCGGTGAGAAGATAAAGGGGAAATTGGTTAGTGGAGGAGAACAGGCAATGGCGGAACACTATTTATCCGAGCAGTACCGCGACGGACTGTCGGCCTTTGGGCAGATGATGCCCAATGTGATCAACGCGTACAATCAATTTACCAGTGAGTGCTTTGCTCCCGGTGAATTGTCATCCAGGCAGAAGCACCTGATGGCACTGGCAATTTCTCTTTTTTCCGGCAATGAACACTGTATCGTGTACCATCTGGAAGCGGCCTTGAGTGAAGGCGTGAGTGAGAAGGAGATTGCAGAAACAGTTGCTGTTGCCGGGGCCTACGGCGGCGGGACTACTTTTTCACACGGCGTCATTCTGATCAACGAGGTCATGGAGGAAAAAAAGCAAGGCATTCAATAAGGCAACGGAACCCTTCCTTCGGGGAGGGTTCTCAGGATGTAGAGAAAGCTATCATGATTACTACAAGGCGGTTTTTCCACCTACGCTCCGTACTTCGCCCTGCAAAGCAGTAAATCTGTCCGCTTGCGACGATCCGCAGGGGCAGCGCTAAAGTAGTGTCACTGCGAAGTTTTTTCAGAGTAGCGCTGCGTTCCCCCTGCGTCCACGTCGCTGCACGAAGATGGGCTGCATAAGTCGCTCGGCTAGAAAAACCGCCTCATCAAACACGATCCTCTTTATCGACAAGCTTAGAACCATTCCATAGCGGAGGGTTCTGAGCTTGTTGAGAAACGATCGTAATCAGGAGAAGCAGGTTTCCAGGCGGAGCGACTAGCGAAACCCATCCCAGCGGAGCGACGAAATTGCGGGAAACAGAAGCGTCACCTCTGAGAAACTGTGTAACGATGCGACTTTGGTGCTTCCCCGCGAATCGTTGCGGAGAGGACAGTCTTTTCAACACAGCAGGGTGTAGACCGGAGCGCAGATCGGAAACATGCTTCTCCCCAATGCAGCCACTTTTCGAAAACCTGATTACCCCTCCCCTGGCGGAGGGTTCTTTTTTTGGGAATAGCCTTCTATCCCTGACGTAGAATGTACTAATGCTGGTGAGTATCGACCATGTTCAGGGAGAAGGAGGAATGGCGGTGACGAATGATCGGCTTGACGCATGGAATTACTGCTGGATCAACGGTGAAAAACACACCCTTCCACAGATCATTCACGTAATCAATCCGGCTACGGGGGAGACGATTGGGAGGGTACCGCGCGGTGGTGCTGCGGAGACAGAACGTGCCATCGAAGCGGCGTCACAAGCGTTTCCCAAGTGGTCCAAGCTTCCGGCAAAAGCGAGAGCTGGATATTTGTTGGACTGGGCGGATCGGATCTCACGCGACCGCCAAGCTCTGGCGGAGCTGTTGACCATGGAGCAGGGCAAACCTCTGGCTGAGGCGCTTGACGAGATTGAGGGCTCAGCCGACTTTATCCGTTGGTATGCCGAAGAAGGCAAACGCGCCTATGGAGAGATCATCCCCGGTTCACGGGAGAAACAGCGGATTTCGGTGCTGAGGCAGCCCGTAGGTGTAGCCGGTTTGATCACGCCGTGGAATTACCCGGCAGCGATGGTGGCGCGCAAAGTGTCTCCTGCGCTCGCTGCCGGCTGCTCAGTCGTTTTGAAGCCGGCAAGGCAGACTCCGCAAATTGCCATCGCCCTGTTCGCGCACTTGATGGAAACAGGGATTCCCCGCGGGGTAGCCAATCTCGTTACCGGGGATGCCGGAGTGATCGGAGAAGCGCTGCTGTCCGATCGGCGGGTGCGGAAAATATCGTTCACCGGTTCGACAGAGGTAGGCAAACAACTGATGCGGCGGGCGGCAGATCAGGTGAAGAGATTGTCGCTGGAGCTTGGGGGCAATGCTCCGGTCATCGTATTCCCTGACGCCGATTTGGACGAGGCCGCCGAGAAAATCGTCAGCAACAAGTTTGAGAATGGCGGCCAGATGTGCAATGGAATCAACGTCATCTACGCACATCAGGAGGTGGCCGATCTCCTTACCGAAAAGATCGTCAGCAGGGTACGTGAGCTCCAGATCGGTCCGGGCACCGAACCGGGGGTGCAGGTGGGTCCGTTGATTGACATGGCCGCTGTGCAAAAAGTGGAGGAGCTGGTGAAGGCAGCTCGGGAAAAGGGAGCGCGTGTCCTGACGGGCGGCTATCGTCTGGCTGCTGGAGAGCGGCAAGGCGGAAGCTTCTTTGCCCCAACGGTGCTCGCCCATGTCACCCGTGAAATGTCTATCGCCCATGAAGAGATATTCGGGCCGGTCGCACCGGTTATCCGCTTTTCCGGAGAGGAGGAGGTACTTCGCTGGGCCAATGACACGCCGTACGGCTTGGCTGCCTATGTCTTCACACGCGATCTTGGCAGGGTGTATCGGATGAGCGAAGGTCTCGAGTTCGGCATGGTAGCCGTAAATGGGACATCGCTTAGCGTTCCTCAGGCGCCGTTCGGGGGCATCAAGGAGAGCGGAACGGGTCGGGAGGGCGGCCGCCACGGCCTGGATGAATACCTGGAAACCAAATACGTGACAATGATGCTGCCCGACTGAAAGGAAAGGAGGAACCCGAGATGGCAGAGAGCTATACAGGCTTACTCACGGTGGACGAATTGGAACGGGCCATGAGGCAAGGGGCAGTCGACAATTTGATGATCGCCATCATTGATATGCAGGGGCGCCTGATGGGAAAGCGATTGACGGCGGACTACTGCCTGCGCGGCGGCCTGCGTAAAGGAACGCATTTTTGCACCTATCTGCTCGGAACGGACATGGGGATGAATACACCGTCGGGCTACTCCCTGATGAACTGGGAGAGCGGCTACGGCGATTGGCTTGCCAAGCCAGACTGGTCCACGCTGCGTGTCATTCCCTGGCAGGAGAAAACAGCGCTGGTGCTCGCAGACGCGGTGGACGAGAAAACAGGCGAGCTCATTCCCATCGCTCCGCGCAGCGTGTTGAAACGGCAATTGCAAAAAGCAGCAGAATCAGGGTTTCGCCCGTACATGGCGAGTGAACTGGAATTTTACCTGTTCCGCCAGACTTATGAGGAGATCCATCATCAAGGATACGAACGCTTCCAGCCGGCCGGCCACTACAATGAAGACTACAACCTGCTGCAGGGAACAAGGAATGAAAAAATTTTTCGGAAGATTCGCAATCATATGGTGCAGGCTGGAATCCCGATTGAGTCCTCCAAGGGAGAGGCGTACACCGGCCAGCACGAGATCAATGTACTGTACGACGAAGCTCTTGTTTCCGCCGACCGCCATGTCATTTTCAAACACGGGGCAAAGGAAATCTGCATGCAGGAGGATTACGCCATCACCTTCATGGCGAAGCCGCATCATCAGTGGACCGGCTCAAGCGGACACCTGCACGTCAGCCTGCGGGATCTTGATGGAAAGCACAATCTGTTTTACGATCCCGAAGCTCAGCCGTACGGCATGTCCATGATCATGCAGCACTTTCTTGCAGGAGTCATTGCCTATGTGCGGGACTTCTCCCTTTTTTACGCGCCGACTGTCAACTCGTACAAACGCTACGCTCCGGACAGCTGGGCGCCGGTACACGCCGTCTGGAGCCACGACAACCGGACGTCCGGTCTGCGCATCGTCGGGGAAGAAAAAAGCTTGCGCATCGAGTCACGCATACCGGGTGCAGACATCAACCCCTATCTGGCCTATTCCGCCATGATTGGCTCCGGATTGCTGGGCATCCAGCAGAAGCTGCCGCTGCCGGAGGAGTGGAAAGGGAACGCCTACTCGGCAAGGGGCGTGCCGCGGGTGCCGTATTCGCTGTATGAAGCGATGGCGCTCTGGAAGGAGAGCGACGCGGTACGGGAAGTGCTTGGGGAACAAGCGGCGGAGCATTACTGGAACACGGCACGTGTGGAGCAGCAGGCATTTCAATCTGTTGTGACCTCTTGGGAACGGGCGCGTTATTTTGAACAAGGATAAGGATATGGAGGAATAACCATGCGATTGCAGGACAAAGTGTGCATCATTACGGGAGCGGGTAGCGGCATGGGACAGACGGCCGCAGAAATGTTTGCCAGGGAAGGAGCAAAGGTAGCGGTTTTTGAAATCAGTGAAAAGGCAGGGCAGCAGACGGTGGATCGTGTTCTCTCCGCCGGCGGGGACGCATCGTTTTTCCCCTGCAATGTAGCGGATGAGGAGAGCGTGAAGACCGCCGTGGAACAAACCGTGGAACGCTTCGGCAGGATTGACGTGTTGTACAACAACGCCGGGATCATGCCGGCAGAGGATCACTCTGTGATCGATACGTCCGTTGAGGTCTGGGATCAGGTGATGGCCGTGAACGTCCGCGGCATTTTTCTCACCTGCAAGCATGTGATACCGGAAATGATGAAACAGGGACGAGGCTCCATCATCAACATTGCTTCGTTCGTCGCCTTTATGGGCTGCAGCGTGCCCCAGGACGCCTATACCGCTTCCAAAGGAGCGGTTGTGTCACTGACCCGCTCACTTGCCATCCAATTCCGACCGAACGGGATCCGTGCCAATGCGATATGTCCCGGTCCGATCGAGACACCGCTTTTGACGGAATGGCTGGTGAAAGATGAGGAGGCGAAACGCATCCGGTTGAATCGGCAGCCATCTGGCCGCTTTGGGAGACCGGAGGACATCGTTTACTGCGCCATGTACCTGGCCTCCGACGAATCTGACTGGACCAACGGGGCCATGCTGCAGGTGGACGGCGGCATCACCTGCCATTACTTTTAAACGCGAGGGGGGAAAAGCATGCTGCTGGTCGGGGTGCTGTTAGTGTTTTTTACCATCGGTGTTGCCGTAGCCATTGGGTATCGGGCCAATGAAAGCGTTCGCCAGTTTGACGAGAGGCGTCATGAAAGCTTTCTCGGTTCCAAACAAAATACGAATTGAGGGGAGGGATCCGCATGGAACCGGATAAAAAGCGGCAGTTGCTGGAGGATAAAAGGGATTTGAACAAATTCGGTTACGCCCAGGAGCTGCTTCGCGACATGGGCGGTTTTTCGAACTTCGCGATCTCCTTTTCCATTATCTCCATCCTGACCGGAGCGGTCTCGCTCTACGGGCACGGTTTGACGTACGGCGGTCCCGGCATGATGGGACTGGGCTGGACCCTTGTTGCCTTGTTTGTCCTGTTGATTGCCGCTTCCATGGCGGAGTTGGCGTCCGCCATTCCCACAGCGGGTGCCTTGTACCATTGGGCGGCCATTCTCGCCAACAAGCGCTGGGGCTGGTATACCGCGTGGATCAACCTGATCGGTCAGATTGGAATCGTCGCCGGCATCGACTATTCGTTCGCCCTGTTCGCAGACCCGCTTCTGGCCAGCGCGTTCGGCTACACCTCCACGGATACGACGACGCTGATTTTGTTTGGGATTACTCTGCTGCTTCACGGCATCTTTAACCACATCGGTATCCGGCTGGTCGCGCGGTTGAATGACTTTTCCGCGTGGTACCACATCGGCGTGGTCATCATTCTGGTGGTCAGCCTTGCCTTTTTCACCAGGCACAACCTGCAACCGCTCGACTATCTGTTCCAGATGGGGCAGACCTTTTCCGACAAACCCTACGCCATCGCGTTTTTCATTGGACTTTTGCAGGCGCAGTGGACATTCACCGGCTACGACGCCTCCGCCCACACGATCGAAGAGACGATCCATCCGCGTGTGCGGGCAGCCTGGGGCATTTTTACTTCCGTTGCCTTTTCCTTTATCTTCGGATTTATCATGCTTGCCTTCGTCACGCTTTCCATCAAGGATGCCGCAGCTGCGAGCGGTTCGGACAACGCCTTTATTTACGTGATAAGCGAAGCGCTGGGCGGCACGTTCGGGACAGTCATTCTCTGGCTGGTCACCTTCGCCATGTGGTTTTGCGGCCTCTCTTCCGTCACGTCGTTTTCTCGCATGCTCTACGCATTTTCCCGCGACAAGGGCATGCCCTGGAGCCGGCACTGGGCCGAGATTTCCCGCAAATTTCGAACACCCGCCAAAGCCATCTGGCTGGTTGTCATTCTCTCGTTTGCGCTGGCACTCTTTGATTACATTCTCAAGCGCGCCAATCCCGACACCAGCTACACAACGCTGGCTTTCCTGACAGCGGTAAGCGTGGTAGGCTTGTACGTCGCTTACGGCATTCCGCTGTATCTGAAGCTGCGGGCGGAAGCCAAAGGCGTTTTTCAGCCCAAGCACTACGGACCCTGGAATCTCGGCAGCTGGAGCAAGCCGATCAATATCCTGAGCCTCATCTGGATTGGCTTCATTTGCATCGTCATGGTGATCCCGCCCAATCAGACAGCCGGTTACGCCCTGATCGGGATGTTCGTCCTTTTGCTCCTAATGGATCTGGCCTATTACAAGGATCGGTTCCTGGGTCCGCAGGCTGCACTCCAAATCTCGCGTGAAGAGATACTGCGGAAGGAAGCGGAGTTTGAGTGAACGTCAATATGACAACAAAATCTCAAAATCTCTCTCGTGCCATTCCCTTTCAATCCTAGTATACTTGTAATAGTCTGAATTTTTATGGGGGTGATGGCAGTCGTGCATGAACAATGGATCCTCGACATGCAAGACGTATCCTGGCAGCGTGAAGAACGAACCATTTTGCAGGACATCAACTGGCAGGTGGAAGCGGGGCAACACTGGTGCCTCGTCGGTTTGAACGGCTCAGGCAAAACCACACTGTTGAACATGATCAACGGCTACATATGGCCAACGACGGGAAGTGTGACGGTCTTTGGCGAGCGGTACGGCCAGACTGATGTGCGGGAGGTGCGGAAGCGGATCGGATGGGTCAGCCCATCAATGATGGAGCAGCTTCATGAACATGAAACAGCCGAGCGGATCGTATTAAGCGGCAAGCATGCCTCCATCGGTCTGTATGAGGAACCAGATGCAGCCGACGTGGAAAAAGCGTTGATGCTCATGCGGACATTTGACTGCGAAGCCCTGATGGAGCGCCCTTACCGCACCTTGTCCCAGGGGGAACGGCAAAAGGTCCTGATCGCCCGGGCGCTGATGGCTGACCCGCGGCTGTTGATTCTCGACGAGCCGTGTACCGGATTGGATCTGCTGGCGCGGGAACAACTGCTGGCCATGATCGGGCAGATTGCAAAACAGCCGGGAGGACCGACACTTCTGTATGTGACGCATCACATCGAAGAAATCCTGCCCTGTTTTACCCACACGATGCTGCTGAAAGCAGGCAGGATTTACCGCTCGGGCGACGCGCGCAGCGTATTGTCCAAAGAAGAACTGAGTCGTTTTTTCGGCATGCCGCTCAGCGTGCGTCGGATTGATGAACGTATCTGGATAACAGTGGAAAATGGTGCGTCTTTCACAGCTCATTCTTTCGTACAATAGTGTATAATGTTGATAAAGATTTTTCGGAAGGAGAGGAGAGATGGGAGATTGACCAACATGACGACAAGAATCGCCGACAGCATCTGGGCCATTCTCACGTATGAAGAAGCGTGGAAGAGTTACATCAACAGCTACGTGATCGCAAAAAACAACACGTTTCTTCTCATCGATTCTCACCTGCGAAAGCACCGTCCCTATTTTCAGCAGGCGCTTAGGCAGATTGGCGCGGTGGAAGAGAGGATCGAACAAGTTTATTTTACCCATCGCCACGCTGATCATATCGGAAACGCCGACTTGTTTCCGGCCCGCAACTGCTGGATTCATCTGGACGACTACTATGAATTGGATGACTTTTCCCAAAATTTGTTCGGACATACGTTTACCGGCAGCGGGGGCGACGTTCCGCACCTGCGGTTTCGCCAACTGCCCTTTCACACGGAAGGGTCAGTTGCTTTTTTCGACCCGGAGACGAGAGTTTGTTTTGTCGGCGACCACGTATGCTTTTTCGCAGCTCCTCTGGGAGAAGTCGTTGGCTATGGAGCGGAGCAACGGCAAGCGTATTTGCAGTTTGTCCAAAAATGGAAGCAGCAGGAACCTGAAAAAGCGAAGGCCTTTGCCGAAGGACTGGAGGTATTGCTCGAATGGCCCATCGAGCTGTTGGCCACTGGTCACGGTCCCATCTTACAGGGGGACATATCCACTTTTCTCAAACAGACGATTGAAATGGTACGGACCAAATAAAAAGCCTCACCCAGCTTGGGTAGAGGCTTTTGTCCATTCTTCCAGCCGTTTTTCGATTTCCGTTCGGCTCAAGTGCAACGTGCAGGACGGAGAAAGTGTCAGCAGCTGATTCAGATGGGAAACAGCCCGTTCAAAATTCCCTTTGGCGGCTTCAATTTCCGCCAGGCAGAAGAGTTTGAGCTGACGCTCCGAGCGCTTTTTGGCAATCAGTTCGAAAGCTTCCACGGCATGCTGGATATCGCCCAGGCGGGCATGGGCGCAGATGATAATGCCCAATGCGTTGACGAGCGAATGATCGCGGCGATATACGCGGAAAGCAATGTCCAGCGCATCGGTGTAACGGCCGCGGGTAAAGTAGACGATGGCCAGATTGTAGAAGAGGTAGTGAATCATCGCCTGGTTGAACAGCGAGGGGCGTTCCTTGCAGACGTTCAAGCCTTGGGCGATAAACTTTTCCGCCAGTTCGTAATTGCCGGCCATGATTTCGTGCGTCGACTTATCCAGCATCGCTACCGTTCGAGTGCGGTTTTTTCGATAGGAAGCGTCTAGCCAGCGCATCATCTTGTCGGGTTTTCGCTTGTACAAGTTGCCCATGTATTGAAAGCGAAACGGCCAGTGCAGGCGGATAAAGGCCACAAAAAGGACAGCCGCAACGCCTGAAAGCGTGGACGTGACGTTTAGGTCCAGGTATTTCAAAACGGATAACACCCTTTCTATCTGGTGTTTACCCTCATCTTAGCACAGAATTTGATAGGGTAATAGAGGCCCTCTCCTATTTCAGCGAGAGCGACTTGACCAGCCGGAGGGAAGAGAGTTGGTGTGCCTGCACAGCCCCTTTGGAAATCGTATAAAGCGTATCGCCGATGTAGAGGACTCGCTCGACGTTTTTGTCGCTCTCATACCAGCCGTCTCCGGCTTTCTTGAAGTCCTCTTCACTCAGATGCGTGATTTTCCCGCGAAGAGAGAAGCCGGATTGCAGATCCAGCCGGTAGATCATCGCTCCCTGGAACTGGAAAGTGCCGTATTCACGGGGACTGTTTTGCGCGGACGACGACTGACTGCGCTGCATCAAGGTGACGGGGAAGGCAAGAAGCTTCTTTTCTTTGGAAAAGAGCAGCGCTTTGTGATTGCGCAACAGCTCCGAGTCGGTTCCGCGGTCACCGATCAGCTCCTTGAATTTTTCCACCGGCCTGGAAACGTCTTTCACGTCGAATAACGCCACTTTCATCCCCTGGTAGAGCGCCATGTCTTTCTCTTCCACCGTATCCTTGCCGAAACCGATGATGTGATGTTCGTCGTACGGGTGGAGATAATCGCTGTAGCCCGGAATTTTCAGCGCTCCCAAAATTTTGGGATCCGTCGGCTGTTTCATGTCGAGAACGAACAGCGGGTCTACTTTTTTAAACGTCACCAGGTAGGCGCGGTCACCCATGAAACGCGCGGAGTAGATGCGCTCGCCGGGCGCCACGCCCTCCAGTTTGCCGGCGATCTTCAGACTGCTGTTCAGGACGTATACGTTATTTTTCGAGGTGTGTTCGCCGGTCCTCCACATGTCGCCGCTGGTGGTGGCGATCCGCAGGTGTCCCTTGTATTCATCCATGGAGAACTGGTTCAGGATGCGGCCGGGTACGACCCCTTTCCCTGAGTAGGTGACGGATCCGTCCTTCATGGCGAACCGGTAGATGTGCGTGTCAGATTGTGTTGGCGGTTGCCGGTCCCAGACGATGGAGATGCCAGCCTTTTCGCGGAAGGTTGGGACGATCACGTTGGTTGCGACGTACAGGTTTTCAAACGAAGCGTATACGTTTTCTCCCGCTCCCAGGTAGGCGCTTACCTGGAGGCCTTGCTTCGGTTTATCCAGGTTGATTCCGCCCACCAGCAGGTAGTCGGGCTTGAGCGCTTCGGGAAAATACCGGATCTTATCGTAGGCGATCGACTGGTAGCTCTCGCCAAGCGCACTGTCTCGGTAAACAGGTGCCGGATCTTCGGTGTCTCGTTCCATTATGGTGTAGAGGTCGATGTACTTGTTCGCGGCCAGATAGAGATTGGAGCCGATTTTGCGAGAGGAGAGGTACTGTCCTTCCAGCTCCAATTCGCGGGTTAATTTCGGATTGGATTTGTCCTTTAGATCGTACACCATCGCTTTTGTCGTTTTGTGCAGATGATAGCCCGCGATGGAAGGGTCGTAGCGGAACCGGTCGTGATCGGCGTGCCCGATGACGATCAGGCGGCTGTCGTCCACGTAAAGCTCCAGCGGATGGAACCGTTTTTCAGAAAAGGGCAGGCGGCTCACCACTTGCATGCTGTTAGCCGGGTAGGCCCTGATGATTCGTACCTCGTCGTTTGTCGCCTGATACAGGTAAGTACCGTCTGTTTTGATCACGTCTGCTTCGTCAACGCCTTTTACCTGCACGTTGGTGCTGGAGTAGTCGACCGCTGCCTCTTGAACCGATTTCGACTGGCTTGCAGCGGGAGCGCTCGCGGCCGGAGCGGACCCGGTTCGCATGTCTGCCAGGGTGGCGTAACGGATGGTATTTCCATTCTCCCACTCCTTTTTCAGCAGTTTTTTCAGGTTGTCATAGGAGCCGACAACCGGCAGCTGCTCCGAGTCTGCGGCAACCGCCTCTTCTTCCATCAGCGAAGAGGTCGTGAAGAAGACGGGAGCGACGGCGATGAGGATGGCGCAAATGAGAAACCATACCATGTGTTTCTTCAAAAACAATTCCCCCTTTGTCGAGTCTGTCTGTCTCATTGGACGGCAGAAAGCGGTGAACGTTTCAAGATGCTGCCCGATGCACCACTCACACGATAAATCTACGGACAGTCAACGGGGGGGTGTGGTATAATAGTAGGCGGTTTAAGGTACCTACGATGTACCCACTCGATCTAAAGGGGCGACATAGATGGATAAAATCAAGCAAAGCATTCTGGAACTGATTACCGAAACGTCTACCAATCTGCCGCCTGATGTGCGCCACGCCATCAATGCGGCGAAAGTGAAAGAAGATTTGGGCACTCGTTCCGCCCTCTCTCTTTCCACCATCGCGCAAAACATCAAAATGGCTGAAGAGAACGTATCGCCGATCTGTCAGGATACGGGAATGCCAACCTTTGAAATCAAGACACCGGTAGGCGTAAACCAACTGGTGATCAAGAAAGCGATTCACGAGGCGATTGCGGAAGCGACGAAAACCGGCAAACTGCGTCCCAACTCCGTAGACTCCCTGACCGGTGAGAACAGCGGGAACAACCTCGGTCCGGGTACGCCTGTGATCCACTTCGAACAGTGGGAAGAAGACGAAGTAGAAATCAAGCTGATCCTCAAAGGCGGCGGCTGTGAGAACAAAAACATTCAGTACTCCCTTCCCTGTGAGCTGGAAGGCCTGGGCAAGGCAGGCCGCGACCTCGACGGCATCCGCAAGTGCATTCTGCATGCCGTGTATCAGGCGCAAGGACAAGGATGCAGTGCGGGCTTCATCGGCGTCGGCATCGGCGGCGATCGTACCTCCGGGTATGCGCTGGCAAAGCACCAGCTGTTCCGCCGCGTCGATGATGTAAACCCGAATCCGACGCTGGCCGAACTGGAGAAGTATATCATGGAAACGGCCAATCAACTGGGCATCGGTACCATGGGCTTCGGCGGCAACTCCACACTGCTCGGCTGCAAAATCGGCGTGGAAAACCGACTGCCGGCAAGCTTCTTTGTCTCCGTAGCGTACAACTGCTGGGCGTTCCGTCGCCAGGGTGTTCGCATTAATCCGGAGACGGGCGAAATCACTCGTTACCTGTATAAAGACGAGCATGTAGAAATGGACATGACACCGGCAGTGGCAGAAAATTCCGGCGAGCGGCGTGAGGTAGTGCTGGAAGCGCCGATTACCGAGGAGCAAATCCGCAGCCTGAAGGTGGGCGATGTGGTGATCATCAACGGCCTGATGCACACCGGCCGCGATGCCCTGCACAAGTACCTGATGGATCACGACTGTCCGGTAGACCTCAATGGCGGCATTATCTACCACTGCGGTCCGGTCATGCTGAAGGACGAAGCCGGTGAATGGCATGTAAAAGCGGCAGGTCCGACCACCAGCATTCGTGAGGAACCGTATCAGGGCGACATCATCAAGAAATTTGGGATCCGCGCGGTCATCGGAAAAGGCGGCATGGGTGCCAAAACACTGAAAGCCCTGCAGGAGCACGGAGCCGTGTACCTGAACGCAATCGGCGGCGCGGCCCAATACTACGCCGATTGTATCGAGAAAGTGGAAGGCGTCGATTTCATGGAATTCGGCATTCCGGAAGCGATGTGGCACCTGCGCGTAAAAGGCTTTGCCGCCATCGTGACGATGGATTCGCACGGCAACAGCCTGCACGCTGACGTGGAAAAGAGCTCGAAGGAAAAGCTGGCCGAATTTGCCGAGCCGGTTTTCAAGTAAATCACCTCATGCCCCTGGCGTTAACGCCGGGGGTTTTTGCATTTTTTGGCAGCGATGGGTGTTTACCCATTGTTAAGTAATATGGGTATTGGTTTATTACATCCGGACAGGGGCGGGCATAGGTTAATATCGAATCTCTCAAGAGAAGGAGTGGTACAAGTGAACTACACAGTTCGACCTGGCGATACCCTCAACTCCATTGCTGCCCGTTTCGGCGTTCCTGTGCAGGAACTGATTCGAGTCAATAACATTCCCTATCCGTATTCCATCTTCGTCGGGCAAAACCTCTTCATCCCGGTACGTCCGACGCCTCCGGGGCCTCCGACGCCTCCGCGCGATGATGTCGACCGTAGGCTGGATCGTCTGGAGCGGCAAGTAGGAAACCTTGACCGTCGGGTTGACCGTCTGGAACAGCGGGTCAACCGTCTGGAAGAACGCGTCGACCGCCTGGAAGGGCGCCCGCGTCCTCGCTCATAACCATAGGTGGAGAAACAAGGGAGCCTGGCTCCCTTGTTTTTTTGCTTGAACATCACCTGAGTGAAGGATACGATAAAGAAAATACAGATGAGGGGGAGTTTTCATGAAGTGGAATGTCGCTCTGATCCAAATGGATGTGGCATTCGGCCGACCTGATGAAAACAGGGATACGGTGCGCCGTTATGTTGATCAGTTGGCCGCGTCCGAACAAAAGACGGATGTTGTCATTCTGCCGGAACTATGGGATACCGGCTATGATCTCGAACGTCTGGGCGAGATCGCGGATGATAACGGTGAACGCGCCAAAGCGCTGCTGAGCGAAGCGGCCAAGCGGCTGAACAGTTACGTTGTTGGCGGATCCGTCGCGGAACGGGTCGGAGATGAGGTGTACAACACCACGTTTGTGTTTGACCGTGCCGGTAATGAGATCGGAAGGTATTCAAAAGTTCACCTGTTCCGATTGATGGAAGAGGAGAAATACCTGGCAGAAGGAGAGCAGCCTGGCTTTTACGAGTTGGATGGTCAGAAAACTGGCTCCGTCATTTGTTATGATATCCGATTTCCCGAATGGATACGTACATACGCGCTGAACGGCACAAAAGTGCTGTTCGTGTCGGCGCAGTGGCCGCATCCCCGGCTGAATCATTGGCGGCAGCTGCTGATCGCACGAGCTATCGAAAACCAAATGTTCGTCGTCGCCTGCAACCGCGTAGGAGATGGCGGCAAAAGCACCTTCTGCGGGCACTCCGTTGTGGTCAATCCGTGGGGCGAGATCGTCGCGGAAGGAATGCAGCAGGAAGAACTGGTCCAAGCAGAAATTGACCTGTCCCTGGTGGATGAAGTGCGGGGACGCATACCGGTCTTTGCCGACCGCCGTACCGGACTCTATCGGCTTTAGGATAAAAAATGGGCGAAACATGCCGGGCTGGTTATTTTCCTTCCGCGCCCGATCGGCATAGGGTGATAGAGAGGAAATTGGCGAGGAGGTGCTGGTGTGTTTCGTTTGAACGGAAAGGACGTCCGCCATCATTTTGACGGGGTTCACGGCAAGGTCGTGCAAATGAGGGAACTGGTTGAAGTGCTTGATCAAATGTTCGACTCTTTCCATCAAGTAAACCAAATCAGCCGCACGATACTGGGGCCGCGCAAGCCGAGCCCGAAGCGGCTGGATCGTTTGAAGTAAAAGAAAAAAGGACGGAACTCCGTCCTTTTTTGGTATTTAGGAATTTATAAAATTGGACATCCCATACAGCCGCTAGGAAAGCATTTGGGTCCCCGCCCGGCGAAGAAAGGGACCCCACTCGGCACAGCGATAGCTAACGCCGAGTGGGTTGAGGATAGCTCATGCCGGGTGGGTTATTTTGCGTGTTACCGCATGATTTGCATGGCATATCGAACCATTTCCTTTACCATGCCGCCGCCCAGCTGACCGCCAATCCGTCCGGCGTCATGGGCGGTGAGGTTTCCGTTATACCCTTGCTGAAGGGGGATGTGCAAGGTCCGGGCGGCCTGGTATTTCGCCTGCTCCGGCACCAGCACGTTCTGCAAACGCGCTTTCAGCATGTCTAGTCCTTGGCGGGAATCGGGCACGAGGGGTCTTCTTCGTCTGCTCATGAGACAACACCTCCCACCGATAGTCTGCCCATCAGATGAGCGCTTTGCGCTCCTTAAAGTTGATGTCGGAGTAGTAGGTATTGGCAACGAGCAGATTTGGACCGGCACAGCTGGCGGCCGGGCAGTGGCAGTTGATTTTCTGATTGAGCGGGTGATTCTGCCAGCGATCAAACATGTCCTGCAAGACGTCTGTCTGGATGTTGCCGAGCGGTTCAACGTCACCGAAGTCGGTCACGGTCACATCGCCGGTAAACACATTCACGTTTAGTCGGTTGCGACCGTCCGGATCGTTGCGCAAGGTCACATTGCTGGCCTCGCGCAGGCGTGCAATCAGTTGACGGTCTTCCGCCAACGGACTGCAGGCGAAAAAGGGTAGTGTGCCAAACAGCATCCACAGGTTTTCATTGCGTTTGTCCAACAGCGAGTGAATTGCCTGGCGCAGCTGTTCGAGTGTCAATACCTGCAGGTCGCGGGCAAAATCGCTGGCATACATCGGATGGACTTCGTGTCGGCGGCAGCCCATTTCCTGGATCTGATCGTGAAGACGATCCAATTGTGTCCAGGTGCGGTGATTGATCATCGTCTCCGCGGAGACGAAGACACCGGCATCTGCCAGACGGCGCGCGTTTTCCTTCATCGTCCGGAAGAGGACCTCTGCCTGTTTCGACGAAACCGATTGTCTGCTTTTTGCGTATACAATATCACGGAACTCTTCAGGTGTCGACCAGTTCCAGGAGATATGCATCACGTCTATGTACGGTAAAATCAATTCATAACGGGAGAACGGCATCGTCATGTTGGAGTTGATTTGCGTTCGCAGTCCGCGCTTGGCCGCGTACTGAAGCAGAGGCAGAATCAGTTCTTTTACTGTACGCTCGCTATACATCGGCTCTCCGCCTGTTATACTGAGGGTAAGCAAGTCATCTGCTTCGTCCAGCCGCTTGACAATCAGGTCTACGGGTAAAATAGGGTCGTCTTTCATCCGTAACGTGTCTCCGACGGCACAGTGTTCACAACGCAAATTGCACAGGTTGGTCACTGTGAACTCGACGCTTGTCAGCTTGTAAGCCGGTGGTGCTGCGTTAAACAGCGGCTCCCATGGGTCGTGCTTCGGCGTAAGTGGTGTGGTTGGAACCATGCGGATCAATTTCTTGAAACCTCCTCATCATTGCGTACATTCACATTATTATAACGAGATTTGACAGGAAGGAGAATACCGGGCGACATGGTCATGGGGATTTCTTTTGGCAGAGGTGTCTTTTTTCACGATCGGAATGTGCTGGCCTGCGCGGAAGTGAAGCGCGGCGTCATTCACGTTTGGGCTGAAAAAATTACGTTGCAAACCATCGGAAAGTTGTGGGTGCGCGTCTGTTTTTCCCTTCCCTGGTACTATCACTTGTTTCATCTCGGTCTGCTTGGATATTTGGTTGCGGCATGGCTCGATGAGCGGTTGGCCGTCGTCAATCCCTGGTGGCTGGTCGTCTACCTTGCCGGTTTTCACTTCGTGTTCCCCCGCCAGTTAAAGCAGTTTCACGGGGCGGAGCACAAGGTCTTCAGCCATGGAGGAGCAAAGAATCTGGACGCCCTGGAGGAAATTCGCCGGGCAGACATCGTCAATGCCGGTTGTTCCACCAATTTGGTCATGTATTTTTTTGCCTCCTTTCTGCTGACCCTGCCGTTTGCAGGGCTGGAGTGGGGCGTAGCTGCAGGTATTGTGGGAACCCTTTTGGGCATGTGGGGGGAGAAGTACCTGCGTCGTTACGCCGGATTGCTCTACAAAGCATCCGCGTTTTGTCAGCGACATTTGACGACGAAAGAGCCGGACCGCATTCATCTGGAAACCGCCATTCGTTCCTACCAAATGTTTGAGCATGTCCGCAGCAGACTGAGTCAGGCAGCATAAATGAAAAACCGGCGTTTCCACTATGGATACGCCGATTTTTCGTTATTCATGCGCGAGACTCATTTCGTCTGATCTTTGGCCACTGCAAAAAAGGGAGTAAAGTGGTTGCAGGAAGATTTGACCAGTTCCTGGATGTTCCTCTGGAAGTTGCTGTTCAGGTCGCGCGTTTCTTTGATAAACGACTCGATTTTTTCCAGGTTGGCTTTGCGCGCCTCCTCTGATTGACTCAACAAGTCCTTCATTTGCGCTTGTGTCTGCTCCTGCAGGTAGCTGACGAAACCGGCGGTCGTCAGAGCGGTGTTGAAGATGGTTTCATTTGCTGCTTGAAACACGTGAAGTGCTGCTTGAAACAACTGTTCCTGGGCTTCCGGCGGCTGTTTGGACACACTCATTGCAATCTCCTCCTTAATTGGGAGCGTATTTTGCATATATGACTGAATTGCTCTTATGTGTAATTTACACCTATATGGTGTGGATGTCAATAAAAAAAGCTGCGCCACAGGCACAGCATTTTCAGTAGATAGAAATATATAAAATTGGACATCCAATACAGCAACGAGAAAAGGGTTCGGGGCCCCAGCCGACACCAGCGTTAGCTAAAGTCGGATGGGTTTTCTTAGGAGCGGTTAAGCGCCTGCTCTTCCAACTTCCGATACGTTTTTCCCTTGTCGACGTAGGATTGACGGATGCGCCGCAGTTCGGTAAAATCGTCTTCCGTCAACTCGCGCTTTACTTTTGCCGGGGAGCCGACAACCAAGGTCCGCGGGGGGATCTTCATGCCGGGGGGGACCAGTGCACCGGCACCTACCATGGCTTCCTCGCCGATTTCTGCACCGTCCATCACAATGGCCCCCATGCCGATCAAAGCTCCGCGGCGGATGATGCAGCTGTGAAGAATGACGTTGTGGCCGACTGTCACTTCGTCTTCGAGGATCAGCGGATTACCCGGACTTTGATGCAGCGTGCTGTTGTCCTGCACACTTACTCTCCTTCCGATGACGGTGGGGGCGATGTCGCCGCGAATTACCGTGTTGTACCAAATGCTCGTGTCGGCGCCAATCACTACGTCGCCAGAAATAACGACTCCACGGGCGATGAATGCGGACTCGTCGATTTGGGGCACTTTATCTTCAAAGGGCAGAATCAGCATATGGGTTCCTCCTTCCTAGTGGCGAAACTACGTCGATTTGCTCCCTTGCAAGCCACATCCAGGTGCCCGCAGGGTGCTTGTCCTGTTAGCCACATCTATTCTACTACAGGACGTCCATTAGAACAATTTGCTTGCGCTTCCAGTCAGTATGAGTTGACCAGGGCGAAGCAAATATGCTAAATTAAGACGTACCGATTCAATTGAATAGCAAGGAATGCGGGTAGTCGCTGTCGCGGCCGGCTTGCCGGCAGGCGATAGAGGAAAGTCCAGGCTCGCCCAGGCTGAGATGCCTGGAGTGTTCGCACCTGGTGCAAACCAGGGCAGCGAGGTTTCGACTTCGCTGACGGCGCGAAAAGGGTTCTCCCTGAGACCCGAGTACGCTGAAAGTGCCACAGAAACGCAGCTTCCCTGGCGACAGGGGAGATGGAACGCGGTAAACCCTGCGAGCGAGAAACCCAAATTTGGTAGGGGAACCGTCCCGAAGGAACTGAACGGAGGGATGGATGGCGTGTTGAGCGCCATAGATAGATGACTACCGCTCTTGGTGCGAGGGGATCGCCCCGCTTGCAGCACGGGAGACACAGAACCTGGCTTACAGCATTCCTTGCTATAACGAATAATCACAAAACCGCCTGATTCATCAGGCGGTTTTTTCTTGGCATATAGGAATTTATAAAATTGGACATCCCATACAGCCACTAGGAAAGTGTTCTGGGCCCCGCCCGGCGAAGCGTTAGCTCATGCCGGGTGGGTTTTCTTTGATACAATTTGGGCAGGTGTTTCAAGTAACGAAGGCGATGGCTTTATCGTCTAATCTGATAGAACCATGATTTTGAGTTCCGGAGGGGCCTATGGATAAACGAAAATGGATTCTGCAAGAGGCAAGCAGGTGGAGGGAAGAGGGCATCATTACGGAGGGGCAGCTGGAACAGCTTGTGTCTCGCTATCCCGAAGAGCCCAAGGCAAACGCGCTGCCGCTGTTTGCCGCCATCCTGATCGGATTGGGTGTGCTTACCTTCGTGGCATCCAACTGGCAGGAGATTGGCGCATTCTTTAGAATGGCCATCATTTTTTCTGCCATGACGGCAGCCTATGCCGGAGGAGAAGTTCTGCGCAGACAAGGATATGACCGGATTGGCCTGGCTCTGACCGCTGTCGGGATCATGATCTACGGGGCAGGCTTTTTTTTAATCGGACAGACGTATCATCTGTCGGCAAACCCGGTCAATGCCTTTTACCTCTGGCTGATCGGTGCCGTCGCCATGACCTGGCACTACCGAAGCCATTTTCTGGCGTTTTTGTCCGTATTGATCTGGTTTGTTTCAGCCCTCTACGGTGCGGACAGCGGTGATCGGGACGGACAGACGATGGCGGTGTTTTACCTCTTGTTCGCGTTCGGTATCGCTCCGCTGGCCTGGAAGTTCCGCTCCCGGTGGGTAACGATACCTGCGCTGTCTGTTCTTTATGTATACACCCTGTACGACGTGCGGCACATCGGGGAAGGACTGGTATTTCCCGCGGTGTTGATGGTTTTTCTGCTGGCCGCTCTCCTGCTTGAACGTTATCACGAACAGCTGGCTCAAACGCTGCGGGTGCTTGGCTATCTGGCTGTAATGATCCTCGGAATCATTGTCATTTTTACCGAGGATGAGTGGCTGCAAACCGTAACCAGGATGGATACTCTCCTGGCCGGGTGGGGCCTTTTTACCGCTGCGGCGTACGTGTTTCTCGCGATGAAACGCAGACGGCAGGAGCTTGCGGCAGACGTCATCCCGCTTGGTGGATTTTTACTTGCCTATCTGACCGCCTGGGTCGGTGAAGGATCACTGTCCGCCGGTGTTTTGATGATCGTCTCTCTGTTCCTGTTCTCCATCGGGTTGGTTCTGGGGGGAGAGCGTATGCGGGACATTGCGCGAATCAATACAGGCGCGATCTTTTTCGGGCTCACTTGTCTCGTCGGTTATGTGAATTTCGCCTGGGATTTTCTCGACAAATCGCTCTTTTTCCTGCTCGGCGGCGTCCTCCTGCTCGCCTTGAGCTTTTTCCTGGAACGACAGCGGAGAAAATGGGTACATGATGCGAGGAGGGATGGACAATGACGAAAAGACTGTTCCTGCACGTCGCCCTGCAAATCGTGCTGCTGTTGACCATCGTCGGCAAGTATCACTATATCGCCGGAACGGGGCAATTGATCACGTTGAAAACGGCTCCGGTGGATCCGCGTGACTTGTTTTACGGGGACTATGTCATCCTCAACTACGAAATCAGCCAGGTGGAACGCGGCTCCGTCAAGACGGATCTGCGGGAAGAGCGAAATGGGCCGTTCACCGTGTACGTTTTGGTAGAGAAGCGCAGTCACCCGTGGTACGAAGCGGCAGGAGTGTTCGAAAACAAACCGGTTCCGAACGAGAACCAAGCCGTTCTGCGGGCAAAGTTGAACGATTACGATCCAAAGTCGGAGATGCTGTACCTTTCGTACGGATTGGAACGCTACTACGTACCGGAGAATACCGGACGGGAATGGGAAGATCGTCGCGAAGAACTGACACTGGTAGACGTCCGGGTAACCGGCAGCGGTGAAGCAGTCATAGACCGGCTCCGCATGGAAAAGTAACTCGCAAGAAAAGCTCCTTTCTCCCTTGAAAAGATGGGGAGGAGGAGCTTTTTTGCCTTGATTCATGACTCGATGGTTACGTTGTACTCACGCAGCCACAAGTCCATCTGAGCCAGGTAGGCAAACAGCTGCGGAGTGCTCATCAGCTGGCCGAAAAACGGGATTCCGGAGGCGTGGGCGTCCGAAGCGGCGATTCTTCGGATGGTCGGTACGTCGATCAGCTGCAGGAGCGGCGAGGACGTGTCGTCAAGAACCTGTAGAAGCCAGCTTCGCGTTGCTTCGGCATAGGCAGGATTGTGCGTTTTCGGATAAGGGCTCTTTTTCCGATGCAGCACCTCGTCAGGCAGGATGCCTTGCAACGCCTTTCGCAAAATGCCTTTCTCCTGGTTGCCGTACGTTTTGATCGCCCATGGAATGTTCCAAACGTATTCCACCAGACGGTGGTCACAAAAAGGCACGCGGGCCTCCAGACTGGCGTACATGCTCATCCGGTCTTTTCGATCCAGGAGCGTGCTCATGAACCAGGTGATGTTCAGGTAAAACATTTCCCGACGACGCTCTTCCAGCGGGTCTTCCCCGGGGAGACGGGGGACTTGATCCAGTGTTTCCTGATAGCGCTGCGCGACGTACTCTTCCGGACGCACCCATTCCTTAAGCTCGGGAGAGAGCCAGCTGGCCCGTTCATGCGTGGCCCGCATCCAGGGGAACGTCCCGGCTTGTAAAGCCTCCTCACGGTAGAACCAGGGATAGCCGCCGAATACTTCATCGGCGCATTCACCGGAGAGTACGACCGTGGTCTCTTTTTTGATCTCCCGGCAGAACAAATAAAGGGAAGCGTCTACGTCGGCCATGCCTGGCAGGTCCCGGGCGTAGGTGGCCGTTCGCAAAGCTTCTACAAGGTCTGGCGTGTCAAAGAAAAATCCGCGATGACGGGTGCCGAGGAATTCGGACACCAGTTGGACGTAAGGGGCGTCTTCGTTTGGCTGAAACGCGTTGGCCTTAAAGTGCAGGTGGTTGTCGACGTAGTCGATGGAGTAGGAATCCATCGTGCCGCGTCCCTCTTTCTTATAAGTATCAGCGGCGATTGCTGTGATCGCGCTGGAATCGAGTCCCCCTGACAGCAATGTGGCAACCGGAACATCAGCCACAAGCTGGCGCTGGATGGAGTCGACCAGCAGCTGCCGTACTTTCGCCGCGGTGCCTTCTGCATCGTCCGTATGGGGTTTGCTCTCCAGCTGCCAGTATCGCTCCTGCCGGACGTCTTCGCGCGTCACTGTCAGGTGCACCCCCGGGAGTACTTCCCAAACGTCATGGAATACGCCGTGACCCGGAGTGCGGGCAGGTCCCATCACGAAAATCTCGGCCAAGCCTTCCCGCCGCAAGACAGGACGCACATCCGGATGGGCGAGCAGCGCTTTCAGCTCGGAGCCGAAGAGAAAGGCGCTGCCGCGCTGAGCAAAAAAGAGCGGCTTAACCCCCATCCGATCCCGGGCCAGAAACAGGGCCTGCTCACGTTCATCCCAGATGACAAAAGCAAAAATGCCGTTCAACCGCCGAACGCAGTCTCTGCCCCACTCCATGTAAGCGGTGAGAAGCACCTCCGTATCGGAGTGGGATTGAAAATGCCAGCCGCGGGTCAGCAGTTCGCGACGCAGGTCTTCCGTATTATACAATTCTCCGTTGTATATCAGGGTATAGCGAAAGCCGCCGCGCTGACGAATCATCGGTTGCTGACCACCCGCGGGGTCAACGACAACCAGTCGGCGGTGGCCAAAGGCGACCCGCGGGGTAAGCCAGTATCCCACCGCATCGGGACCGCGTTTTTCCAGTCTCCCTGTCATCGCTTCCAGTGTAGATTGCTCGCGGGAGAGATCCTTTTCCCAATCAATCCAGCCCGTTATACCGCACATGTGAAATCACCCTTCCGCAAGAGACATCCAATTCCTAGGCACATGGTATGCAAAAAAGGGAGGGGAATTGTATGTCCAGCAGGGAAAGCGCGAAAAAAGCGGAATGTATACAAAATTGAAAAGATTCGGGGGTGGAGCGGTGGAGAACCTGACACTGCTGCTCATAGAACGAATGGGCATCCTGCTGACCATCACGTTTATCCTCACACGCATCCCGCTGTTCCGGCAGCTTCTGGATCGGGAGGTACGCATCTGGACGTCCGTCTCATTCTCCATTCTCTTCGGCCTGTTTGGAATTGCCGGGACGTATGCCGGTGTAGTGGTCCGGGAACACGTATTCCTGCCTGCGTTTTGGATTTTTCCTCTCGCACCGGATGAGGCGGTGGCCAACTCCAGCCTGGTCGGAGTGGTGATCGGCGGTCTCTTGGGAGGGCCACTGGTCGGGATGGGAGCCGGCCTGATTACGGGTACTCACCTGTACGGTCTGGGCGGGTTTACCGCCTTTGCCGTCGGGCTGTCTGCGCCGATTACCGGGCTTTTGGCCGGTTTTGTCGCACGATTTTTTTCTGCGGAGAGAGTGATCTCGCCGTCAAAGGCATTATTCTTTGGGATGTTTGCTCCGATCATTCAGATGGCGTTGATTCTTATTTTTGCCCATCCGCCGGAAGCGGCTCGAACCGTTGTGAATTTCATCGGACTTCCCATGGTACTTACCAACAGCATATCCATCGCCATTTTTACCACCATGATTCGCGTAGCGCTCAAGGAGGAGGAACGCTCCGCCGCCAACGAAGCGGAGCGCGCCTTTAACATTGCCGAGCGGATCTTGCCGCATTTAAAGCAGGGACTGACGCCGCAGACGGCACGGGCAGCGGCCAACCTGCTGTACCGGGAGCTGAACGCCTCTGCTGTCGCGGTGACCAACCGGGAGCAAGTGCTGGCCCATGTCGGAGCGGGAGCCGATCACCATCTGGCCGGGGAGTTGCTGATAAGCCGACTGGGTAAAAGCGCGATTGCGCAAGGCGACATTCAAACAGGAGTGAGCCGGGAGCAGTTGTCCTGTCCGCGCAAGGATTGCCCGCTTCAGGCAGCCATTGTCGTGCCCATCCGCGAAGGGGGCAGCGTCGTTGGCCTGATCAAATTTTATTTCAAACGTCCGCAGCAGATCCGCAAAGTGGAAGAGGTCCTGGCCAAGGGCTTGAGTAACCTGATTTCCAACCAGTTGACGCTGGCGCTGGCGGAAAAGATGAGCGGTCTGATGAAGGACGCCGAACTGCGCATGCTGCAGGCCCAGATCCACCCGCATTTTTTGTTCAACACGCTCAATTCCATTGTCACCTTGATTCGCATCAATCCGGATCTGGCGCGTCATATGACCATTCAGCTCGGGGTGTTCATGCGGCACAATCTGAAGATGACATCCACCCAACTGGTCAGCATCGCGCAGGAAATGAACCACCTGAACGCTTTTCTGGACATCGTAAAAATCCGCTTCGCGGAGCAGCTTCACGTCCAATGCCAGGTAGAAGAAGGAGTGGAAGAGGTGATGATCCCCCCGGGCACCTTGCAGCCGCTGGTGGAAAACAGCATCCAGCACGGTTTGCGGGAAAAACCTCACGGCGGTCTGATCGCCATCTCTGTCAAACGGACAAAGGAACAGGTTGAGGTCGTCATTGAGGACAACGGTTCGGGAATATCCGAAGAATTGTTGGACCAGTTGGGACAAACTCCCGTGAAGAGCCGCGACGGCAACGGCATCGGCGTCCACAACGTCAATCAGCGGCTGGTCAGTTTGTTCGGACCACAAGCCCGCCTTCACTACGCAAACAGGGAAGAAGGCGGCTGTCGAATACGCTTTGCAATACCTACTGTGGCAAGGAGGGTGTAACCATATGCGCATCCGTGTGATGATCGCCGAGGATGAACACCTGGCGCGCGAGGAGCTGGCCTATCTGCTTCAGCAAGAGAACGACGTCGAGCTGCTCCCGTTTGCCAGCAACGGGAGGGAGCTGCTGCGGCTGGTGGAAGAGCACCAACCGGACGTCGTCTTTCTCGACATCAAGATGCCGGAGATGGAAGGGGTACAGGCTGCACGCATGCTTTCATCACGCAAGCAGCAGCCGCTTATCGTATTTTCAACCGCGTATGAAGATTACGCTTTGGAAGCATTTAAGCTGAACGCCGTCGATTACCTGCTGAAGCCCACGGAACCGCATCGCTTGCAGGAGACGCTGCAGCGGATTCGGAAGCGTTTTACGGATGGTTCAGCGTCAACGGCAAAAGTCTCCAAGCTTCTGATTGAAGAGAACAACCGCTTCGTGGTCATCGAGCCGTCTTCCATCATGTACGCCGTCCGCGACGATCGTGTTGTGCAGATTTACACCAAAGGCGATAGCTACACCGCCAGAATGACGCTGCAGCAATTGGAGGAGAAACTGCAGTCCCACTCTTTTTTTCGCACGCACAAAAGCTATTTGGTAAACCTCCAGTACGTAAGCGAACTGGTACCGTGGTTTAACGGCGCCTACAACATCATCATGAAAGGGCCCAAACGCATCCAGCTTCCCGTCTCCCGCTCCTACGCAAAAGACCTGATAAAGCGGCTGGAGGGGTAGTCCCCTTCACACATGTGCCATTTTTTGCCACTAGCACCTCACTTCCTGCATCTTGCGCCAAAAAAACACATTCGTGCAAATATTCAATATATAATTTGGAAAGCGTTTTCAAAATTGGAATGATGGGAGGAAACAAAGATGTCCAGCCCCAATCTGGCTGCCAATGAAGCGCGCAAAAGACAATCGACTGAAGCATCTGCCGCCACTCAGTTTGTCACGCAGGAAGAGTTGGAACAGGTCGAAAGGTCGTTTCGCGCGCAGCGTAAGCTCAGTTTTACGTTTGGCTTTTACTTTTTCCTCGTCACCCTGCTGATTCCGTTTCTCAGCGGTACATCGGAATGGTGGTACGGGAAGCCGTTTTTGTTTGGCCTCACCCTTAACTTCTGGTCTACTTTGCTCTTATTCCATGTGTTTTACTGGATTCTTGCGTACGTTTTCGTCAAAAAGGCAAACCGGATGGATGACGAAATCAAAAACCTGTAGCCGTTCGAAAAAAAGGGGGTACGACAATGATCAACATGTGGGCCATATCGATGGTGATCCTGCTGGTGCTGGTAACCATCGCCATTTCCATCTACACCAGGTCTTTCAACTCCAACACGGCAAATTTTTATCTGGCCGGCCGCAAAGTGGGCTTTATGACCAACGCGACAGCCATCTGCGGTGACTACTTTTCAGCCGCCTCCTTTCTCGGGGTAGCGGCAGCGGTGTACGCCTCCGGTGTAGACGGCATGTGGTACGCCATCGGGTTTGGTGCCGCTTTCGTGCCGGTCGTGCTGTTTCTCGCCAGCCCGCTGCGCAAATTCGGGGAGTATACGATTCCTGACTTTCTGTTCGCTCGCTTCGGCAAAAGCCATACGGCCCGCATCATCGGGGTCGTCATGGTGCAGCTGATCTGTATCTTCTATCTGGCGCCGCAGATGGTGGGGGCGGGCAGCACCTGGAACGTGCTGGTCGGCTACGGCCTGTTCGGCATGACGCCTTATCAGACCGGGGTCGTTGCCACTGTTGTCATCATGATGTTCTACGTAGCTCTGGGCGGCATGAAAGGAACCACACTGAACCAGATGATTCAATTCTGGGTGCTGTTTACGGCCATGTTCCTGGTCTTCATGCTGGTGTTAGTCAATGGCGTCGGCAGCTATGCGTCGCAAAACAAACCGCTTACCAATCCTACTACCACCACCGTCGCCAAGCTGATGCAAGGTGAGGAAGGCAAGCGCGTCTACGACAAGGCCAAAGCGACCATGAGTCCGGACGCATTTGCCAAAGTGGAGGAGACAGTGAAAGCGGGAGATCCCAACGCCAGCGTCACTGTCATCGTTCCGCAATCCAACAAACTGCATCCGGAACGTCCGATGGTGATTCAGGAGCCAGGTCACCGCTATGACTGGCTGAACCAGTTCTCCATGGTGCTGGCTTTGGTGCTTGGCACAATGGGGTTGCCGCACATCATGAACCGTTATTACACCAACCCGTCAGGAAAAATCGCCCGTTTAACCACCCTGTGGGTGTTGGCGTTTGTCGCTTTCTTCTACATCATGAGTTCCGTAGTCGGTTTGGGTGGCCGCAGATTTGTCACCGAACTGGCTGCATCAGATCCTGGCGTCGCAAAGCTGGCTCTGGACGGTGTTCTGCTCAAGTCTGACCAGATTATGCCGGTTTTGGGCAAGCTGCTGTTCGGCGAGTTCGGACTCGGTTATGTGGCTGCGGGCGCATTTGCCGCGATGTTCTCCACGGTGGGCGGCCTGCTGATCGCCTCGGCCGCTTCCTGGGGGCACGACATCTATGAAAACTACATCAACCCGCAGGCACCCGAGTGGAAGAAGGTATTGGTCGGGAAAATTGCTGTGGTTATCATGGCCCTTTTCTCGCTCTTCGTCGGACTCGGCATCCCCGCGATCGGTCTGGACAAAGCGTACCCGTCCCTGATCGCGATGATGGTCACCTGGGCCTTCGCCGTATCGGGCGGAGCGTTCGTACCGATGCTGATCAGTTCCATCTGGTGGAAAAAGACGACGCGCAACGGTGCGATCGCCGGCATGATTGTAGGGGGAGGCGGTTCCGTCTTCTTCATCCTGATGAACATTTTGAAGGAAACGGGCGTGCTCGCACCAGGCAGCTTTGCCGCTGCGCTGGGATCCCTGTCCTTCCCGTCCATCTTCGTTATCCCGTTGAGCTTTTTGGCCATCTACATCGTCAGCATCACGGACAAAAACAAGATGCCGTCCTATGTAAACGATATCTGGGCGCGCATCCACGGCTCCGACGAGTTGTCTGAGCGCATCCGCATGAAGATGCAGGAGGCGGACCAAAGAGCTTCCTAGAAAATGACTGAAGGTGAAGAGAGCGGTACAGGCCGCTCTCTTTTTGTGCTATGATATAGGAAAATTCCGAAAAAAGAAGGTGTTCGCATGAGCCAGTTCGACCGGACCCGTCTCTTACGCTCACCGCGATTTCACCAACTCATTCGTACGAAAAAGCGGCTTCTCATACCGCTCACCCTGTTTTTCCTGGCGTATACCCTTGCCTTGCCGATCTGCACCTCTTATTTTTCCGTCTGGATGAATTCTCCTGTATTCGGTGTCATCACTCTGGCGTGGGTATTTGCCTTTTCCCAGTTCCTCATGACGCTATTGTTGTCAATCGTGTACCTCGTCCAGGCCAAACGGTTTGACCGGATCGTGGACGACATGACCCGAGAGATTGAACAGGCAAAAGGAGAGGGTCCATGAACATGTCAGCGATCATTTTTTTTATTGCCGTCATTATCGGTACCCTGGCCATTACCTATTCGGCGGCCAAGCGAACTTCCAGCCCCAACGACTTTTACGCTGCGGGAAACCGCCTGACCGGTGTTCAGAACGGCATCGCGATCGCCGGGGATTACATGAGTGCCGCTTCCTTTCTGGGAATTACCGGAACGATTGCCATGTACGGCTTTGACGGTTTTTTTTATTCCATCGGATTTCTCGTCTCTTATCTGGTGCTGTTGTTTCTGATCGGGGAGCCGCTTCACAATCTGGGCACCTATACATTGGCTGACGCCATTGCCGTTCGCTTCGACAGCAAGTGGCTGCGTGGGATTGTGGCATTTACGGCCCTATTGATCACGATTTTCTACATGCTCGCCCAACTGGTCGGAGCTGGTGCGCTGATCCACTACCTCTTGGATGTGGAATATACCACGGCGGTTTTGGTCGTCGGCAGCCTGATGACGATTTACGTGGTCTTTGGCGGAATGGTGGCGACGTCGTGGGTGCAGATCATCAAAGCGATTTTGCTGATGACCGGTGCATTGATGGTCACCCTGATTGTACTGGCTCGTTTTCACTGGAACCTGCCTGCGATGTTTGCCCATGTCAGCACCATCACTCCGTTGGGAGAACGCTTCCTCTACCCGGGCAACCAGTTCCCACATCCGCTTGACACCCTCTCCCTGTACGTCGGCTTGATATTGGGAACGGCCGGCCTGCCGCACATCATCGTCCGCCTGTTTACCGTAAAAGATGCGGTGACGACCCGGAAATCGATCTTGACAGCTATATGGATTATCGGTGCGTTTTACCTGATGACCATCTTTCTCGGATTTGGCGCCAGCTCATTCGTTGCATGGGAGCAGCTGCAAAGCGCCGGTTACGGGGGGAACCTGACCTTGACGCTTCTTGCCGACAGACTGGGCGGCGAGTTTTTGATGGCGTACATATCCGCGGTTGCCTTTGCCACCATTCTTGCCGTAGTGACCGGCCTCGTCCTGTCCGCCTCGTCCGCCTTCGCTCACGACCTGTACAGCCATATCATCCGCAAAGGGAAGGCATCGGGACGGGAGCAGGTGTTTATGGCCAAATCTGCCTCCATCGCAGTTGGAACGATTTCCATTTTTCTGGCGATTGGCACAGAGAAAATGAACGTGGCGATTCTCGTCGCACTCACCTTTGCTGTAGCAGCTTCAGCAAACCTCCCGTTGCTGCTGTTTACCCTTTACTGGCGCCGGTTCACTGTTCAGGGAGCCATTGCCGGGGTACTCACCGGTATGCTCTCCTCCATCATTCTCGTTTGTGCCGGTCCGTACGTGATGGACCCCGAGCAGGGGGTCATCCAGGCGGAAGCTCTCTTTCCCCTGACCAATCCCGGCCTTATCTCCATCCCGTTAGGTTTTGCCGGAGCGGTGATCGGATCCTACCTGAGCAAACCGGAAAAAGGGGCGTTGGAGAAGTACGAGCGGGTTCTGTTTCAAGCGCATACCGGGATACGGTTGACTGGCAAACGCGCATAACACTCTTTTCCCCGTTCTTTTTTTCGTATTCCACGGCTTGCCATTCGTGATAAGATAGGAGGGGAGTACTAGGAGGAAAGAACGGTATGCGCTATATCAGTTTGGATCAGGTAGTGCCGGGGGATTCCTTGGCACGCAGCATCTATACCAGCGACGGACTTACCCTGCTGCAGGCAAACGTGCAGCTGACCGTCGGCATGATCAACAAGCTGCGCCGGTTTGGCGTCACCATGCTGAGCATCAAAGACCCGTACACGGAGGACGTGAAGGTGGAGGACGTCGTATCGGAGTCGACGCGCAAGGAGGCGATCAGCTGCTTGTCGGCTGCGATTCAGTGCGTGCAGACCGGGAAAGGAATCGACCTGCGAAGCATCCAGAAGTCGGTCAACAGCATCGTTGATGAGACGCTGCGGAATCGACGCGTCCTGCTTGATCTGGGAGAAATTCGGACAACCGATAACGCGTTGTTCATTCACTCTCTCAACGTCTGCATGATGGCGACGGTAATGGGCGTGGGACTGGGATACAACCACAACCAGTTAAAGGAGCTGGCCATCGGCGCTTTGCTGCACGACATCGGGAAGGCATCCAAAGACCAGGAGCTCTCTCCCTACAAAGAGAACAGTCTGGAGGGGCATCACACCTGGCAGGGGTTTAATCTGCTTCGGAAAAAGCACGAGATGAGTATTGTCTCCGCTCACATCGCCCTGCAGCACCACGAATGGGTGGATGGGAGCGGAATTCCTCGCGGGCTGACCGGTGCCGATATCCACGACTTTGCAAAGATTGTGGCCATCTGCAACTATTATGACAATCTGATCTCGCCGTTTACCGAAGAGGAGACATGCCATCCGTACGTGGCATGCGAGAAGATTATGGCTTTGGCGGAGAAGCGCTTTGATCACAAGATGATTATTCACTTCCTCCGTTCGATTGCCGTTTACCCGACAGGCTCCTCCCTGAAGTTGAGCACGGGAGAAGTGGGAGTCGTCATCGACCAAAACCGCGGTTTGCCGTCGCGGCCGGTGGTTCGCATCATTCGCAAGGAACGGCTGCGCCGTCAGCAGATGGAGGAGGATCACGAGATTCGTGACGTGGACTTAAGCGCGGAACCGACGGTTTTCATAACCGGCGTGCTGGAATAAATTCAGGGTTTTTTTTCGGCAGATTCAGGGAGTTTCCTTACATACACCAGCTTTCCGTTTTTCTACAATGGGTATTGCAACGAAGTTTTTCACGCAGCACCAAAATGTAGAGGAGAAAGCTGGTGTTTTTCTATGGGCAGTCTATTGGTTCCTATTGATGCATCTGTGCAGTCGATGCAAGCAGTCCGGTTCGCTCTTGCCTTGTCCGGAGGGGATTACAGCTTGACTCTGCTTCACGTCATTCCGCCGTTTCCGTCCCGACAGGCCGTTACACATCTGGGCAAGAAAACGGTCGAAGAGTTTCAGCTTGAGGAAGCAAAGGAAAGCTTGAAGGAAGTGTTGGAGCTGGTACAGCAGGAAAAGGTGCCGTTTAACCTGCAATACGAGTTTGGTGAGCCTCATGAAGTCATATCGAATTATGCCAGACAAGGTCATCAGGCGGTTGTCATGGGAACACATGGATACGGGCGAATGACGGGCTATCTCTTTAACAGCGTCAGCTATCCGACACTGCACGATGTTACCATTCCGGTATTTCTGGTACCGGAGGAAGCAGACATCCGGGCGACTTGGCGGAAGCTCGTCGTGGCTGTCGACGGTTCTGAACACTCCAAGCGGGCGGCCGTCCGGGCCATGCAGTTCGGCAAGGAAAAAGATGCCCGCTATCTGTTGTTGACGGTCATCACACCTCCTGCCATGTACGCGGGAGTTACCAACATCGGCTGGGTTGACCTGGATGGGCTTGAGACGTTGGGTGAAGAAATACTCCGGCCGTATGAAACGATGTTCATGGAACAACAGCTGCCGTATGATACGAAGGTGGTTGTGGGAGACCCGGCAACAGTCATAAAAGAAGTGGCGTTGAAAGAGGAAGCGGATGTGATTGTGTTGGGGCATCACGGTTTAAACGGGATTGTGGAAACCCTGATGGGCAGCGTGACGTACAAAGTGATTCACCGCACCCAAACACCGCTGCTTATCGTCAGAGAGTAAACAGAGATCCTGGAAAGGCCGTCCCACCTAGGGCGGCCTTTGTTCGTGTATAAGAATTTTTAAATTTGGACATCCCATACAGCCGCTAGAAAAGTGTTCGGGGCCCCGCCCGGCGAAAAAAGGGACCCCACTCGGCTCAGCAATAGCTACCGCCGAGTGGGGTGAGAAATAGCGAATGCCGGGTGGGTTTTCTTAATAAGAGTGAAAGCCAAGCGTAAGGGGACAATGTAGGATAGACAGAATCGGAAAGGGTGAACAGGATGCACATCGGGTGTCACGTCAGCATTCGACATGGATATCTGGAGGCTGCCAAGTCGGCCTCTGCGGTGGGCGCCCGTTCCTTTCAATACTTTCCCAAGAACCCTCGCAGCCTCTCCGTCAAGTCATATGACGCGCGTGACGCTGCCGCTTGCCGTATATACTGCCAGGAGCACCAACTCATCTCCATTGCCCATACCGCCTACCCCACCAATCTGGCGGTAGTTGAGCCGAAACTCTATGCCGCCACGGTCCAATCGGTTCGAAACGATTTGGAGATTGCCGATGCGTGCGGTTCAGCAGGTCTCGTTGTTCACTTCGGCCAATACAAGGGGACTGACCCGCTTCGCGGCTACCAGGCCATGATCCGCATGGTGAACGAGATTCTGGATGATTGGAACGGTGACGCTTGTCTATTGCTGGAGAACAACGCCGGGCAGGGAGGGAGAATGGGGACGACATTGGAGGAGCTCACTCAGGTGCAACAACTGCTGGCGGCTCCGGAAAAGGTCGGATTTTGTTTCGATACCTGCCACGCTTTTGCCAGCGGGATGTGGCGGGGAGACAATTGGGCCGCAGTGGCCCGCAAGATGAGGGAAAGCGGCTACTTTTCCAGACTGTTTGCTGTTCATCTGAACGATTCCGTTTACCCCACGGGCTCATACCGGGACAGGCACGCGACGATCGGAAAGGGGCAAATTGGTGCGGATGCGATCGCAGAGGTGCTGCGGACACCGGAGTTGGCTTTGTTGCCGATTGTCCTGGAGACGCCCAAACCGGCAGGGGGAACTCACCGCGAGGAAATCGCCTTCGTCAAGCAGTTGATTTCTTGTTGAATCGTGGTAGAGTGAAGAACGGTAGTGGATTTTCGTAAACGAGGTGCTGGAATGAAACGATGGGTCAAAGTAACGATTGAAGACTTCACTAAAATCAAGGAGAATCTGGACAACCCAGCCGATGTGGCCCTCTATGAAGCGGCCAATGGGAATACATACGAGGCGGTTATCGAACACGACGGCTATGCGGTCATCGATTTGCCGGATCACGAGTACATTGAGCTCGCACCAGGCGAATACCAGATCATGATCGAAGAATGGAAGACGGCTGGTAAGCTGGGCGAATTCACGCTTGAAACCAAGTCGGATCCTGCAGATGATAAATCCCTGCTGTACCGAACGGTCGATTCCGAAGGGCGAGAGGTGGAAGCGCCGCGCTCTCTGTCGAAGCAGGTGGTGGAGATGCTGGCGAAAACCTGGTTCGGCGGAAAGAAAGGGTAAGGCAATAAGAGCATGCTTCGAAGGATAACAGGTCCCGTTTTCAGGTAGTTCGCAACGAAAAGACATGAAATGGCGTGTAAACTGACCACAGTTTTGACACGCCATTTTTCTTGTTATGTAAAAATTGGATTTTTGAATTGTAATTTTTAAATGGAAAGAGGAGGGAAACGTCATCGAGTACAGTTCGTATTCAATTGTAGAAAAAAAAAGAAAACAAGGGGAATAGCAAAAGGACTTGGGCCGTTTGTCTGCAAACGAATGGCTCCTGTTACATCCAGGAGCCATCTTTTGAACATCTGCGGTGTAGGTTACATTTCTTCCGGAGCCTGCAGGCCGAGCAGGCGCAAGCCCTCTTTCAGCACGACCACGACGGCCGCCACCAGCTGAAGACGGGAAGCCTTGATGGCGTCTTCTTCGGCGAGAATGCGAACATTCGCATAGAATTTGTTGAATTGCTGAGCCAGATCGATCACATATTTGCCGATTTGGGACGGGTCGAAGTTTTCGCGAGCACGGTCGATCACTTCCGGGAAACTGTTCAGGAGTGTGATAACCGCCCACGCTTCCTTGCTGTCCAGTGAACCTTCTGCCAGTTTCACTTCACCCGGCTGGTAGCCGCCTTTGCGCAACAGCGAGCAGGCGCGAGCATGGGTGTACTGCACATACGGTCCGGTTTCGCCTTCGAAAGTGAGCATTTCTTCCCACGAGAAGTTGATATCGTTGAGGCGGAAGTTTTTCAGGTCGTGGAAAATAACCGCGCCGACGCCTACTTGACGGGCGACTGCTTCCTTGTTCACAAGCGTCGGATTCTTTTCCTCAATCACTTTCAGGACGTCCGCAATCGCCTGGGCAAGCACCTCTTCCAGAAGCACCACTTTGCCTTTGCGCGTGGACATCTTTTTGCCGTCTTTCAACATCATGCCAAACGGCACATGATACATTTCCTTCGCCCACTCAAAGCCCATTTTTTCCAGTACCTTATACAGCTGCTGGAAGTGAAGACGCTGTTCTCCTCCCACGACGTACAGCGCTTTTGCGAAGTCGTATGTCTCGTGACGGTAAAGCGCGGCAGCCAGGTCGCGGGTGGCATACAGGGTCGCACCGTCCGATTTTTTGATCAGGCAGGGCGGCATGTCGTACTCGTCGAGGGGAACCACCAGCGCCCCTTCCGATTCGACCAGGAGCCCTTTCTCCTCCAGCATGGCGACAACCCGATCCATCTTGTCATTGTAGAACGCTTCGCCGTGGAAGGAATCGAAGTGAACGCCCATCAGTTCGTAAATCTTCATGAATTCCTTCAGGGATTCGTCCCGGAACCACTGCCAGAGGCGCTTCGCTTCCTCGTCGCCGTCCTCCAGCTTTTTAAACCATTCGCGTCCCAGGTCTTCCAGCGTCGGGTCTTTTTCCGCTTCTTCGTGGAATCGGACGTACAACTGCAGCAGCTCCTTGATCGGTTCTGCCTTTACTTTTTCCTCGTCGCCCCACTTCTTGTAGGCGACAATCAGCTTGCCGAACTGGGTGCCCCAGTCGCCCAAGTGGTTGATGCGAACCGGCTTGTAGCCGTGCTTTTCCATGATGTTGGCGAGCGCGTTGCCGATCACCGTTGAGCGCAGATGGCCCATGGAAAACGGCTTGGCGATGTTGGGGGAAGAGAGGTCGATCGGCACGTGGCGGCCCTGCCCGATGTTGCGGTCGCCGTAGGCGCTGCCCTTTGCGAGAATGGTGCCGACGACTTCTTTCGCGACGCTTTGCTGGTCCAAAAAGACGTTGACGTACGGGCCGACCGCCTGCACCTGGCTGAGCGGCGCTCCAGAGATCTGTCCGGCCAGCTCACCGGCGATCATCGGAGGCGCTTTGCGCAGTGCCTTGGCAAGCTGAAAGCAGGGAAATGCAATATCTCCCATAGCAGGATTGGGAGGGGTTTCCAGCATGTCGCGAACTTTTTCTGCCGAGAATTCCTCCACTCCCAGGTTGACGAGAGCCGATGCAATTTTTTCGGCCACTTGTTGTTTGTAGCTCATTTTGGTCAAACATCCTTTCTTGTACAGGTGATTCAAAATAAAAAAACCCCTGCGTCTCATACGATAAAGAGACGAGAGGTTGTTGCTCCCGCGGTGCCACTCTTGTTGCTTCTGCCTGCGCGATCGGCAAGACAGAAACCGCTCCGCTGCTGTAACGGGCAGACCCGACGAACCCTACGCGGCTTCGGGAAAGGTGAACCGAAACGTTCAGGCCGTATCTCCGAGGTGCGCTTCCTCATCCGCTCCGCGCCGGGCTCTCACCGTCCCCGACTCGCTATGGCGTCCGACGAACAAGTACTCTCCTCATCAGCGATTTGCTTTCATTGCTTATTCTTGCATTATAGCGGACAGTTTCAGGGGGATGCAACTATTTGTCTTCCGGTTTTTTCATCAGCTCATCCAGTTCGGAGAAGAGCTGCCGGGTCAAGCGCTCCTTGTCGTCCGTTTCCATCCACTCCTGCTTGTACTGAAGGAGCTTGGCCAACATGGCTTGCTCCGTCTTCGCTGCCTCTTCCAGGTCGTGATTTTCACTGGGGTCAAACGGCATGATCCGGTCATCGGTGCCGCTGCGCAGATAGGTCGTCTTCCAGTGGTCGGGAAAACGGTATGGCTGCTCGCCGAACATCAGGCCCAGCACGTCGTCCGATTGAAGGGGAAGAAAATGGTGGTACTCGTCGCGCCGCCCTCCTTCGGAAAGGTTGATGTGGGTAAAAGAGTAGCGCAAATAGTGCTGCCCACTCTCGCGGTCCTTGACGAGGGAGTAGGTCTCAAAATCCGTTTGTTCCAGCTCCTTCAGGGTTTCCAGGCGCGAGAGGAATTCCTGTTTTTGCTGGGGAAATGACAGTTCCACGAAAGGTTTCGCTCCTTTGTTTCATGATCCTTTCATGATAGCATAAAAACGAAAAAGAAGCCTAGGATCTAGGCTCCTTTCAGGAAGTTCATCAGTCGCAGTTCGAGCACCCAACGATAACCAACAGGATAAACAGAACGAGCACCAGGGCGAAGTTGTCGTCGAAGATGCCGTTTCCGCAATAGGAAGTACTCAAGTTTGTTTTCCCTCCTTTCAGTTATGCTTTAGTCTATACACGAATGTCGGGATTGGATTGGGCGCATAACCATCCCGATGAAAATAGGCGGCTGGCTGACAAGTCACTTATCCGTTGACGAACCATATCTCCAGTGATAAGATACTTTCAAACATTACTGAAGATTTGCAAACCATTCCATCCACAACTTGATAAAGAACCACTCTTATCCAGAGAGGCAGAGGGACTGGCCCAATGAAGCCTCGGCAACCGGAACATCAGGTGCCAATTCCAGCAAAGCCAAGCGCTTTGAAAGATAAGAGGATGCGTCAGTCGTGTTTTATTCACGAACAAATCCTCTTCTCCAGACAGAAGAGGATTTTTTTTATTCCATCACAGGCGATTTTCTTTTCGTCAGACAAAGGAGTTTTCGGAATGAAGCCAACCCTGCACGAACAGCTGTCACGAAAAATATTAATCCTGGACGGGGCCATGGGGACGATGCTCCAGCAGGCGAACCTGACCGCTGAAGATTTCGGCGGCGAAGCGTTCGAAGGCTGCAACGAGCTTCTGAACCTGACACGTCCCGACCTCATCCGCTCGATTCATGAGACGTATCTGGAAGCGGGAGCGGATATCATTGAGACAAACACCTTCGGGTCAACGACCGTAGTGTTGGCGGAATATGACCTTTCTGAAAAGGACGAGGAAATCAACATGGCGGCTGCGCGGATCGCTCGCGAGGCGGCAGACGCCTACTCCACACCGGAGTGGCCGCGGTTCGTTGCCGGCTCGATGGGACCGACTACCAAGACCTTGTCACTGACCGGCGGCGTTACCTTCGAAGAGCTGGTTCACTCGTACTATCGGCAGGCCAGGGGACTGATTATCGGCGGAGTGGACCTGCTGCTCCTGGAAACGGCACAGGACACGCTGAACGTCAAGGCAGGGGGAATTGGCATCCGGCAGGCTTTTGACGAGCTGGGAGTGGAGCTGCCGGTAATGATTTCCGGCACGATTGAGCCGATGGGAACGACCCTGGCCGGGCAGAACATCGAATCGTTTTACGTCTCGCTGGAACATTTGAATCCGATCACCGTTGGATTAAACTGTGCCACCGGTCCGGAGTTCATGCGCGACCATCTGCGGACACTGGCCAACCTGGCTCAGTGCGGGGTTAGCTGTTATCCCAACGCCGGGTTGCCGGATGAAAACGGGCATTACCACGAATCGCCGCAGGCATTGGCGGCAAAATTGCGCGGCTTTGCCGAGCAGGGCTGGCTGAATGTCGCCGGCGGCTGCTGCGGCACGACACCGGAGCACATCCGGGCATTGGCCGAGGCATTAAAAGACTGCAAGCCGCGGGCAGCCTCAGCGCCTCGGGTGAGCGCCGTCTCCGGAATTGACGTGGTGTACGTGGAACAGGACAATCGACCGTTGCTGGTCGGTGAGCGGACCAACGTCATCGGGTCGAAAAAGTTTCGTGATTTGATTGCAGCCGGTCAGTACGAAGAAGCTTCCGACATCGCCCGTGCGCAGGTAAAGCGGGGAGCGCACATCATCGACATCTGCCTTGCCGATCCGGACCGCGATGAGTACGCGGACATGCAAAATTTTTTGCAATACGTGACCAAAAAGGTAAAAGCGCCGCTGATGATCGACTCGACCGACGCTCGAGTGATGGAGCTTGGATTGAAACATTCCCAGGGCAAGGCGATACTCAATTCGATCAACCTGGAGGACGGACTGCAGCGGTTTGAGGAAGTGGTCCCGCTGATTCACCGTTACGGAGCGGCTGTCGTCGTCGGCACCATTGACGAGACGGGCATGGCCGTTACCCGCGAGCGGAAGCTGGAGGTAGCAAAACGCTCCTACGACCTGCTGGTGAACACCTACGGCGTCAAACCCGAAGACATCATCTTCGACCCATTGGTTTTCCCGGTAGGGACGGGGGATGAACAATACATCGGATCTGCCCTGGAAACCGTGGAGGGCATACGCCAGATCAAGGAGGCGATGCCTTCCTGCAAAACCATTCTCGGAGTGAGCAACGTCTCGTTCGGTCTCCCGCCTGCGGGGCGGGAAGTGTTGAATGCCGTATTCCTCTATCACACGACCCTGGCCGGACTGGACTATGCCATTGTGAATACGGAGAAGCTGGAGCGCTACGCTTCTATTCCGGAAGAAGAGCGGAAATTGGCTGAGGCACTGCTGTTTGAGACAAATGAAGCGACGCTGGCTTCCTTTACGGAGTTCTACCGTCAGAAGAAGAAAGGTCCAAGCGTCGAAGTGTCGTCACTCAGTCTGGAGGAGCGGCTGGCGAGATACGTCGTGGAAGGCTCCAAGGACGGACTGATTGACGATCTGAAGCTTGCTTTGGAAACGTACACGCCGCTTGCAATCATCAACGGACCGCTGATGACAGGAATGGAGGAAGTTGGCCGCTTGTTCAACGCCAACCAGCTCATCGTCGCCGAGGTGCTGCAAAGTGCCGAGGTGATGAAGGCGTCTGTCTCCTTCCTCGAACCGTTTATGGAAAAATCTGAATCGGCGACGAAAGGAAAGATCCTTTTGGCAACCGTCAAAGGGGACGTGCATGACATCGGGAAAAACCTGGTGGAAATCATCCTTGCGAACAACGGGTACGAGGTGGTCAACTTAGGCATCAAGGTGCCGCCGGAACAGCTGATAGCCGCTTGCCGCCAGGAGAAACCGGACGCGATCGGGCTGTCCGGCCTGCTGGTAAAGTCGGCGCAGCAGATGGTGATTACCGCGCAGGATCTCCGTTCAGCCGGCATCGACGTCCCGCTTTTGGTCGGCGGAGCGGCACTGACCCGCAAGTTCACCTCCAACCGCATCGCACCGGAGTACCAGGGAATCGTCCTGTACGCCAAAGACGCGATGGACGGGCTCGATCTGGTGAATCGGCTGCAGAACCCTTCCGAACGGCAAAAGCTGCAGGAGAATCACCACACCGTAATGGAAGATGCTGCGGCAGTGTCCGTCCAAACCGAAGAACCCCCGTTGCGGCCCAAACGGTCTGGCGTCAGCCGCACCGTCCCCATCTACCTGCCGCCGGACTTGGAGCGTCACGTCCTGCGAAATTATCCAATCAGCCATCTGCAGCCTTATCTGAATCTGCGGATGCTGTTGGGCAAGCATCTGGGCGTTCGCGGCAATGTCGACAAGCTTCTGGAGAGCGGAGACCAAAAAGTGTCGGAGCTGTACGAAGTGGTGGAAGAACTGCTGAAAGAGGCAAAGCAGGAAGGGACCATTCAGGCCCATGGCATGTATCGGTTTTTCCCTGCACAGTCCGAGGGAGACGACATCATCGTCTACGATCCGCACGACCACGCCAAGGTATTGGAACGTTTCTCCTTTCCCCGCCAGGCGGAAGAGCCGTTTCTCTGCCTGTCAGATTTCCTTCGTCCGGTGGAAAGCGGCGAGATGGACTACGTCGGCTTTTTGGCAGTGACGGCGGGGCATGGTATTCGCGAGCGATCTACCCAGTGGAAAAACAACGGAGATTACCTGCGTTCACACGTGCTGCAGGCCGTCGCGCTGGAGCTGGCTGAGGCATTCGCTGAGCGGGTGCACCACGTTATGCGGGACACCTGGGGCTTCCCGGATCCGGTGGAGATGACCATGCTGGAGCGTTTTGGCGCCCGGTATCAAGGAATTCGCGTCTCCTTCGGTTACCCTGCATGCCCGAATCTGGAAGACCAGGCCAAACTGTTCCGTCTGCTCAAGCCGGAGGATATCGGTATTCAGTTGACAGACGGATTCATGATGGACCCGGAAGCGTCTGTATCCGCGATGGTGTTTGCTCATCCGGAAGCGCGCTACTTCAACGCTGGTCCGTCTGCTTTGGATCTGTAAGGGTTGGATCGATACAGAAGAAGTATTTATGTGGAGAGAAGGGATTGGTTTTGAGCAATCAACCGGATTTGCGGGATTTTTTACAGCAGCAGCTTTTGATCGGTGACGGAGCGATGGCGACACAGCTTTACCGAATGGGCGTGCCTGTCGGTGTCAGCTTCGAAGAGCTGTGTCTGTCCAATCCGAAACTGGTTCACCAGGTTCACAACGCATACTACCAGGCAGGTGCCCGCTTGCTGGAAACCAATACGTACGCCGCCAACCGCGACAGTTTGTCCCGCTACGGCCTGGAGCACAAGGTGACGCGGATCAACCGTGCCGCCGTGGCAATCGCCCGTGAGGCGGCACAGGGAGATGCGTTTGTTGTCGGCAGCGTCGGCTCCATCGTGGCCGGCCGTGTACGGCGTAAGGGGATGGACGAATTTCGCGACCAGTATGAGGAACAGGCTATCGCGCTTTTGCACGCAGGAGTGGATGGCATCATCCTGGAGACATTCCTGGATCTGGACGAACTGCTTCTAGCGCTGGAAGTGATCCGTCCGCTGACCAAATTGCCGATTATCAGCCAACTGGCTACGCTGGAGGTAGGGCGGACGCGGGACGGCCACACACTGACGGAGGCATTTTCGCAACTCATCCATGCGGGCGCTGACATTGTAGGATTAAACTGCCGCCTCGGGCCGGCGGAGATCCTGCGCTCGTTCGAATCTGTCCGCGTACCGGAGAAGGTCCTGCTGTCTGCTTTCCCCAATGCTGGCCGCCTCGGATTAAACGATGGAGAGTACGCCTACAAGTCGTCGCCCGAGTACTTTGCGGAAAGCGCCTTGCGCCTGCGCGAACAGGGAGTGCGACTGCTCGGCGGCTGCTGCGGAACCACGCCGGAACACGTCCGCGCCATGGCCGACGCCCTCAAGGGACTCGGTCCGCTGACCCGGGTGAACCCGGAGGATTCTGCGGTTACGAGGCCGTCCGTTTCGGTTCACAGCGTAAAAGAACGTCATACACCCAGCATCGTGGAGCGGGTCAAGCATTCGACCACGATTATCGTCGAGTTTGACCCGCCCAAAGATCTGGATACGGAAGATTTTCTGACCGGCTGCTGCGAGCTGCATAAAGCAGGGGCCGACGCCATCACCCTGGCGGACAACTCCCTGGCCAACGTTCGGATGAGCAACATGGCGCTTGGCGCTATCATGAAAAACACGTACGGAATCGATCCGCTTGTGCACCTTGCCTGCCGCGACCGCAACCTGATCGGCCAGCAGTCGCATCTGATGGGGCTTCACGCACTTGGCATCGATCAGATCCTCGTGGTCACTGGAGATCCGTCCCGATTTGGCGATCTGCCGGGAGCCAGTTCCGTCTTTGACGTTACATCGTTTGATTTGATCCGCATGGTGAAACAGTTGAATGAAGGCATTTCCTTCTCCGGCCGTCCGCTAAAGCAGAAGGCGCAGTTCATCGTCGGCGCTGCCTTCAACCCGCATGTGCGGCAGATGGAAGCGGCTGTGCAGCGGCTGGAGAAAAAGGTGGAGGCCGGGGCTGATTTCATCATGACGCAGCCCGTCTACGACAAAGAGACAATCAAGCTCATCCACGAATCGACCAAGCACATTGGCATACCGGTATTCATCGGCATCATGCCCCTCACCAGTTCCCGCAACGCCGAATTTTTGCACAATGAGGTGCCGGGCATCAAGCTGTCACAGGAAGCGCTGCAGCGGATGAAGCAGGTGCAGGGCGAAGCGGCGAAACTTGAGGGCATCAAGATGGCCAAGGAGCTGATTGATGCGGCGATACCGTATTTTAACGGCATTTACCTGATTACACCGTTCAATTACTACCGGATGAGCGTGGAACTGATCCAATACGTCCGCCAGCAGACCAGTTTGCAGCAGATGGCTTCCAAGTGAAAATGGTAAAGGCCCATTGCCATCAGGAATGGGCCTTTAGCTGTTTCAGCATAAATTCGGTTTTGCTTGCCTCTCCGGTGAGAAAAAACTGGACTTGGGAAAAATTCATGCGCTTGTAACAGCGATAGCGCAGGAAGCTCCCGAAGTTGTGCGGGAAGGCGAGATCCAGGTACAAGAGATGCATTTGTTTACGAGTAAGGGGATTGGCCCGAAGGTAGGCCTTCAGCAGGACTGCAAACATTGGTTCGCTCCATTCGCGCTGACGTTTCATGATCATGGAGAGAAGGCGGATGATGTCTTTGGAAGGGTAATCATACCTCACCTTCTCCCAGTCGATGACCGAAATATGACCCCCGTTCACGATCAAATTTTTGGGATGGTAGTCGCCATGACAGAGATAGTGGCGGTGAAGCGGATACCGTTTCAACTTGGCGTAGTATTTGGAGTGGGCCAGTTTTTTCTGTGCCTTTTTGCCGGCAGTCAGAAAAAACGGGATATGGTCGCAGATGTATTGAATTTTCGGGTCCTTTGACCGTTTGTGGGAGGAATACCACCTTTTCAGTGCACCCAGGCCCTCGTCATACTGATGGTGCCATTTTTTTGCTCCGTTACTCAGGTCACCGGATTTGCACGTAAAGCCGAGGGAAGCCGCATGAATGGTTCCCAGACAAGAAGCGGCCAACTCGATCCCTTCCGGTGAAACAAGAGAGCATGGTGTGCCGGGCACCCACTTCTGAAGGACGAACGGATGCCCTTCCCACTTCATGTATGGTGATTTTCGCTTCGTCCGTTTTGTTTTTGGTATGAGAATGTTTCGGCGGCGCATGTACTCTTCCACACAAAGGATGGACTGCTGCCTTTTTGCCGAAGTGTACAAACTTTTTCCCACAAAATGTCCCGCGTTGGTCTCCAGAAAAACCACCAGAGAGTCGTTGTCGTTTCGCAACTCCCGGTGGGAGTCTACGGAAAGGCCGTATTCTTCTTTCACTTTTTTGAAGAGCTGTTTCATCTTACCCACCTCTCAAAAAACCTTATTCCATATCATATTGAGAGGAGGGAGAGCTTGACACGCTTATCCGCGTGGACGCGAGAAAAGCGGATGCCAGCCCTTTTCCTGCAAAAACTGACTGAGCCGTTGAAACATGGCCAACCGTTCAGCCCGGGAGTAAGAAGCATTCGCTCCGCTGGTGGAAGGAATGACAAACAGGTAGCACCCCTGCCAGTCGTCTGTGGCAAAGGCAAGCTCCGGCTGAAGCCCAAGTGTCACAGGCTCCTTGTGTCTGCCCGTGGCATGACGATAGGCGGTGATGCCATTGAAGCAAATGACCCGCGGACGATAGGTTTGGACCATCTGTTTGAATTGGTCTCTACCGCAAGCAAAATCCCGGTCGGTCAATTCACCGGAGGAGCGGGTCGGTTTGGAAACCAGGTCGGTAATGCCATAGCCAAACTCCAGCAGCTTCGCCGTCTCTTCCGGTCGTAACTGATACGGCGTTAACCCTCCCTCGTAAAGCCCCTTCCAGAACAAATTGGCCGGGTTGGCGTAGTGATACCCCGCCGTCGCAGAAATTCGCCCCGGATTGATCCCGCAAAACAGCACGATGACGTCCCGCTTGATGTAGGTGGGGAGCCATTTCTCCCTGAAGTCCATCCATGTCCGCCCTCCTTTCCTTCCCACCATTATAACCGGAAAAAAGAAATGCCGCCCACACGTAGCGGCGGGAGGCACTTCTTTTGCAGTGCAGGCAAACACTTCCGATTACAGATTGTAAATCTCGGTATATTTTTTCTCCAGGTATTCCATCAGGTAAGAGGCGTTGGTCAGCTCTCCGGTGATGTCCTTCACGAGTTCGTTCGGGCTCTTCAGCTTGCCGTACTGGTGAATGTTTTCCTTCAGCCAAGCACGGATCGGGGCGAACTCGCCGTTTCGGATCAGCTCCTCGTAGTCGCTGATCTCCTTTTTCATGGCGTTTGCAAACTGAGCGGCATACACGTTACCCAACGAATAGGTCGGGAAGTAACCAAAGCTTCCGCCGGACCAGTGCACATCCTGCAGGACGCCTTCCCTGTCGTTTTCCGGCACGATGCCGAGATATTCCTTCATCTTGTCGTTCCAGATGGTCGGCAGATCGCCTACTTCCATTGTTTGCTCGATCAGGCCCTTCTCGATCTCGTAACGGATCATGATGTGCAGGTTGTAGGTGAGCTCGTCGGCCTCCACACGGATGAGCGACGGTGTAACCTGGTTGATTCCGCGGTAGAACTGCTCCACGGAAACGCCTTCGTATTGAACCGGGAATGCCTTCACCAGGTCGCTGTAGAAATGCGTCCAGAACGGCAGGCTGCGTCCCACCATGTTCTCCCAGTAACGGGATTGGGACTCGTGGATACCCATGGAGGTGCCGTCGCACAGCGGCGTACCCAGCAGTTCCGGATTCACGTTCTGCTCGTAGATGGCGTGTCCCGCTTCGTGGATGCAGCCGAACAGCGCCTGGCGGAAGTCGCTCGGATGAAAGCGGGTAGTAATGCGAACGTCGCCAGGTGCAAACGAGGTGCAGAATGGATGCACGCTGCGGTCAAGGCGACCGGCGTTAAAATCGTAACCGATTTTCTCCAGGATGAAGCGGCTGAAGGCTTCCTGCTCACTTTCCGGAAAATGCTTGGTGAGAAAGCTGATGTCCGGTTTATTCGGAGATTCGGCGATCGCGGAGACGAGCTTCACCGTTTTTTCTCGCAGGGTAGCGAACATCGCATCGAGCTGAGCTACAGTCATGCCGGGTTCGTACATATCCAAAAGGGTATCGTACTTGTTGCCGTTGTAGCCCCAGTACTCGACGAATTCCAGCTGCAGCTTCACGATTTTTTCCAGATACGGACGGAACATGGAAAAGTCGCTGTTGGCGCGGGCGTCCTCCCAGACTGTGCCTGCTTGCGCGGTCAGGATCACAAACTCCTGGAACTTCTCGGGAGGCAGCTTTTTGTTACGTTCAAATTCCTTTTTGCATTCCAATACGGTACCGCGGGTGATCGGATCGAGCGTTTCCAGCACGGCCGGTTCGCTCAACGCTTCCAGGTGCTCTTCCAGCTCCTTGGAGGTTGCCAGTGCAAACTGGTCGGCAGACAAAACGCCGATCAGCTCGGAGCGGGCATCCATTCCCTTGCGCGGAGCTTTCACGCGCATGTCCCAGTGCAGGATCGACAACGCCTGGTTGTAGCTTACCATTCTCTTGACGTACTCTCGGAAAGCGGAAACGCGTTTTTCTTGCGTAGTGGTCGTCATACAGGGCCTCCTTATGTATGTAATCAAAAAATTTTTATTAATTCCTATTATAACGTGCTGGGCAAAAAATGCCAGTTCAGTCTTGTGTGCAGCCTGCGTAATTTTCCTTTTACTCTGCCCCTTTTGTCTGTATAATCGTACTGAATCATAAAGTAACCCACACGGCGAAAGCTTACGCTGCGCCGGGCGGGGCCCCGATTCCTTTCTATGTTGCGAAATGGAATAAAGACGAGACAGTATGTGACAGGAGAATGAATATGAGTCAGAACAACCCGACATGGGCCAGTGAAATTGCCAAACGGCGCACTTTCGCGATCATCTCCCACCCGGACGCCGGGAAGACGACGATGACAGAAAAACTTTTGTACTACGGCGGTGCGATTCGCGAGGCAGGGATGGTAAAAGGAAGGAAAAATTCCAAACACGCTACCTCGGACTGGATGGAGATCGAGAAAAAACGGGGAATTTCCGTTACCTCCAGCGCCATGGATTTTGAATACAACGGGCATCACATCAATATTTTGGATACACCGGGCCACCAGGACTTCAGTGAAGATACGTACCGCACGTTGACCGCAGCCGACTCTGCGGTGATGATCATTGACGTAGCCAAAGGCGTAGAGGCCCAGACCATCAAGCTGTTTAAGGTTTGCCGGATGCGCGGCATTCCGATCTTTACCTTTATCAACAAGCTGGACCGTCACGGGAAGGACCCGTTCGAATTGTTGGAGGAAATCGAGCGCGTGCTGGGGATCCGCTCGTATCCGATGAACTGGCCGATCGGGATGGGCAGCCATTTTAACGGCGTCTATGACCGCATGAAAAAGCGGGTGGAGCTGTACGAAAACGGCTCTCACCATGAAAACATCAAGTTCTTTGAGGTGAGCGGTGCCGATGATCCGCTGATCGGCGAGCGCGTCGGAGGCGACCTTTGGCAGCAGCTTCAGGATGAGGTTTCCCTGCTTGACGTGGCAGGGGATGATTTTGACATGGAGCTGATCAACAAAGGGGAGCTGACCCCTGTCTTTTTCGGCAGTGCGATCAACAACTTCGGGGTTCAGACGTTTCTGGACAACTTTCTGCAAATGGCACCGGCCCCGTCGCCGAAGAAAAGCAGTATCGGCCTGATTGATCCGTACACCCATGCGTTTTCCGGCTTCATCTTTAAAATCCAGGCGAACATGAACCCGGCGCACCGCGACCGCGTGGCATTTTTGCGCATCTGCTCCGGCCGCTTTGAGCGGGGGATGTCAGTCAAACACGTCCGTCTCGGCAAAGACATCAAACTGGCCCAGCCGGTGCAGTTCATGGCACAGGACCGGGAGATCGTCGAGGAGTCGTACGCCGGTGATGTGATCGGTCTGTTTGACCCGGGAATTTTCCAGATCGGGGATACGCTCTGCGTCGGTCAGCCGTTCGAGTACGAAGAGATGCCGCACTTCTCGCCGGAGTTTTTCTCCAAGGTGACGGTAAAAGACGCGATGAAGCACAAGCAGTTCCAGAAAGGCATCATGCAGCTGACGGAAGAAGGAACCGTTCAGTTGTTCCGCACGTATCCGCTGGAGGAGCTGATCCTCGGCGTGGTCGGCGTGCTGCAGTTTGAGGTGCTGGAATACCGCTTGAAGGCGGAGTACGGCGTCGAGATCATGCTCCAGCGCATGCCGTATCAAATCGCCCGCTGGCTGGAAGGGGACAAGGCTGCGCTCGATGCATTGAAGCAGCGCACGGTCACCGACCGTTACGGGCGGCCGGTCATGCTGTTCGAAAGCGAGTACCAGCTGCGCATGGCGCAGGAAAAGTACACCAACGTGAAGTTCCACGAAAGTTCGCTAGGGTTGAAATCGATGCACTCTTAATCAAATGGAAACGCCTCCGTTCATTCGGGGGCTTTTTGGTATAAGAATTTAGAAATTTGGACATCCCATACAGCCGCTAGAAAAGTGTTCGGGGCCCCGCCCGGCGAAAAAAGGGACCCCACTCGGCTCAGCGATAGCTACCGCCGAGTGGGGTGAGAATAGCTATTGCCGGGTGGGTATTCTTACGTGGAAATTCCGCGGATCACCTGCGGTATTTGTCCCCTTCTCCCGGAGGGCAGACGCCATACATTGAAAGTATCACGGGAAAGGGGGGGGACGTTTGTCCAAAAAACAGGAGTACTCCCGAGTCTTCAATGTTTGCGCCTGTAAGGGGCAGAAGGGAGACAAAGGAAAACGAGGCCCAAGAGGATTCAAAGGTCCAAGGGGATTCAAGGGACCCAGAGGTCCGAGAGGGTTCAGAGGCTTCACAGGCTTTACGGAGCCAAGAGGGCCGCGCGGCTTTCAGGGACCGACCAGATCAGCCTCTGGGGTACCCAGCGGGGTCATTGTGATGTGGAGCGGTCTAACGGTGCCAAGCGGATGGCGGTTATGTGACGGGACGAATGGGACTCCCGATTTAACGGATCGTTTTCTTCGTGGGACCAATCTGGCGGGAATCGGCTCAACGGGTGGGAGTGATTCGAACACGCTGGCGGTTGGTCAACTGCCTGCGCATAACCACACGGGTACAACGGACATCGCTGGCGCCCATTTCCACATGGGAGTAACGGATTCGGGGGGAGCACATACGCATACCGGGACAACGTCAATGGACGGTTCTCATACGCATACCAGGACCGCACTGTCAGCAGGTGATCATGCCCATACCATACCCGTGCAGAATGTCATGCGTCAGGGTGGCAACGCTGGTTTCACTGCTGTTGGAGGCAACGACACACAAGGAACGTCCACAAACGGGGCCCATACTCACACACTCTCTATCGCTCCAGGAGGAAGTCATTCCCACACCTTAAATATCACAGCAGTGGATGGACATACCCATTCTTTCACCACAACCACGACCGGCACTCACACCCACACATTTACGACCGATAATACCGGAACTGGTGCTTCAATCGAAAACCGCCCGAGCTTTTACCAGCTGGCGTTTATCATGAAGGCATAGGTCCCCATGATTCACGGGGCCTTTTTTTAGTGTGAGCCTTTTGCAAAATTAGGTTTTCGTTAAAAAAATGAAGTTAATGATACGTAAGGTTGGAAATTCTACTTTTACAAGGTAAAGCCAAAAAGCGAGATGGGCATAAGGGCAGAATTTTCCTGGTTCCTTTTTTAAAAGAGTGTTATACCGCTTTTTTA
>NZ_JBIYSM020000007.1:0-113798 GCF_044759095.2 Brevibacillus soli | reverse complement strand
TGTGAAAGCGCCCTGAAATAAACTTTCCGGAACGCATAAAAAGTTTCCTCTAACGAAGAACCAGCTTCTTCGAGAGGTCTTCAATCGAAGCTTTTTTTAGGGTTCGGAGCCCCGCCCGGTTCAGCGCTAGCTAATGCCGGGTGGGTTTTCAAATCCAGTCCAGTGAAATCGCTACCAGCAAAACGGCCAGAATGCCCAGGATGATGACGTCGAACGACGTGGGCAAGAGAATCGTGCGGATAAATTGAAAAATGATCAGGGGAAGCAGCACTTGCTTGCAGCCGTATTTGATCTTTAGGTAAGTGGGATGGTACTTCCAGCGGAAATTCATATGGATCACCTCATTTCAGCATATGCGCGCATCCGGCTCCGAGTGCCTTTGGCGAGGCGTTGACAAGAATAAGTCGCCATGAACGCCCGATCGCGTTAAGATGAGAGAGATACGTTTGAGCCTGGCCCCACGCGGGAAGGTAATCTGCAGGGCTATGCGATTCCGCTTAAAAAGGTGGTACCACGATGGTATGGGAAGCTTTACTTTACTTCTGCGGCGCAGGAATTTCCATTTGGATTTTACTTTTGTCCCGCCATCTTGTTTCCATCAAGCGATGGTATGACGTGTCTTTTTTGCAGGGGATGGCACTGTTGGCCTGGAGCCTTGCGAATCTGGCCGCACTCTCTTCGGACGAACGGCTGCGGCTGCTTGAATACCCGATGATGTTGTTGTTTTACGTATTTTTACTGCTCTCTCTGCACGCGTTTTTGCGATTGCCTCATTTGTATTACGACCATTGGAAAACCCTTCTCGACACGGCGATGCTGGCGAGCACCTACGTCTCGGCAGCGTTATGCATGTGGTTTCAGCCCGTGATGTCGTTTTCGTGCTATCTGCAGCTTCACATGCAAAGCAGTATTTTTCTTTTGATCCATATAGCCGCGGTCTGGATTACGAACGCGCAGACCCGTGCAGCGCTGCGCTCAAAAGGTCAACTGCTGATAAACGGTGTCCTTGCGTTCGTACTGGTCGATGCCATTTCTCCGTTTTTGCCGTCTGCTGTTACATTCGTATGCGGCGCGGGGGCGCTGTTGTTGATCAGCCTGTCGCCGGGACGACTGCCCACTGAGACGGAGACGGTATCCGTACAGGACGAATACGTTCGGTATTATGAAAAATGGAAGTTTCAGCAGATAGATGCGAGTATGGTGATGGTGTTGGTGTTTGCCGCGATCACAGCCATCGTGATCACGCCCGATCGGACGGCGGTGTACTTCGTGGGCATGGGACTGACCCTGATGCTTGGACTGATCCGATTGATCCTGACGATTCGGCAAAACCGCAGGCTATTGGCGGAGACTTTTTTGACTGCCAGCAGTCTGGAGCAAAAGTTTGCGGAGCAGCTGGAACAAATTCAGAGCAAAAACGCCAGACTATCGCAGCTGCTCTTCATGAGGCAGAGTTACGAGAACCTGTTGGTTGCCAGCAACGAGTTGCACATGTGCGACGTCAGCTATGAAAACCTGCCGCAGGTCATGGAGGATCTTGTTGACACCTGGCTTGCCAAAATGGACGGACTGTTCTTCCTGCGCCTTTCCTTGGAGTCGGCGGACGGATCGGTCTATTATCAAGTCATTCGCGGCAACAACAATCAAAGAGTGAATGGGAAGACCGTAACAGTCACCGAGCGGATCGTGGTTGATGAAGCGCTTGACTCGCCGTTATGTCCACGCTTTGTCAACCTGATCGCGATGACGGTTTCCCATGACGCAGAGGAAATGGAGTTGGAGCAGTCCTTTTTCCAGCTTCTCGCCGTAAACGTTCGCGGATTGATTCTGCGCTGCCTGCAGGACAATCAGGCGCTTGAACTTCGATTGATGGAACAGGAAATGGAACTGGCTAAAAAAATACAGTTTTCCCTGATCCCCCGGGAGCGGCTGGTGCTCCCGCAGCTTCAGGCCAAAGCCGTCTTTTTGCCTGTTACCTACGTAGGCGGCGATTACGTCGACTACTTCCCAATCGACGACCGGTATACCTGCTTTCTCGTTGCTGACGCCTCCGGGCACGGAATTCCCGCCAGCCTCTTGACGACCGGCATTCGCAGCGCATTGAGAGCGGTAATTCAGACCACCGTGTCACCGGATGAGATTTTGTACCGGTTGAATCGATTATTGTACGAAGACTTGTCCAAGACGCGTTCGTTCATTACCATGCTGATTGTCGTCTACGATGCAGCCGAACACAAGCTTCGGATCAGTCGGGCCGGCCATCCGCAGCCTCTTTATTTTACTGCGGAGCAGGGCAGCGTTCTGCCCTGCGCGGGGGGGATTGGCCTCGGGATGGTCAGCAACAGCTCGTACACTCTGGAGGAGTGGCCGATTACGCGGGACGGGCTGCTGCTGATTTATACCGACGGCATGTTGGAGCTGGGGCGCAAAGATGGGCATCCGGGCGTTCGTCAGTGGCTGGTCGAATTCGGGAACCTGCTGGAACAGAAACGGGCAGCGGGAGAGGACCGTCTCGATGCAGTGGAGCAGCACATTTGGAAAATGACTCGAAACCTGCCGCGAACAGATGACATTTCCTTGCTCATCCTTGATTTTAGCGTGGAGTCATTCGGCGTTGAATCACCACAAAAAAGCACCCTGCAGGCACCTGCATGCGGTTTCGCAGGGAGCAACACGAGGCAGTTTCGCCACTTGGAAGGGGGGGCTGATAGATGATCTTGTGTGAGCAGTGCCCAACCAATCCCGCGTGCCGCAACTGTCTGGATCAATTGCGAGCCGGCGATGCCGGGCAAAAAGTGATTCCGCCGCGCCGCATCTGGCTGACACAGCTGGCGACCGGACAGAGAATGCAGGCAGAGCTTCGGGCTGTGAGCCGACTGGCCATCGGTGTATTCGTGGAAGAAACGGATTTGGCGGGACGCTACGAGGCGGAGCTTGCAGCAGATTTTCGCATTATCGGCGGCGCTGTCCGGGGAATTCGGGAAGTCCCTTACTTCGTGCTGGACATCGAGAAGGTGCTTCGCAAGGAAGACGTGCTCGATCGTTTGCTGCTGGAAGAGTTTCGCTCCTGGAATACAAGCCGGGAACCGGAACCGTCCGTAATCCACGACAGCTTTCATGATCGGGACGAAGAGCGGAATGAATGGGTGAAACAGGAGCTTCGGAAGCTGTCCATTCTCCGTCAAATCGAGGACATCTACCTGTATCTGCTGGAAGAGGAGCAGATCAGGCCGCTAGGACATGCCCGCGTGGACAAGTCGGTGGAGCTGGAAGCGAAAGTGTTGGCGATGCGAGCGGTCAGTGCCGATTCAAGGGTTCGCGAGCAGATTGTCTCGGACGGAGGCAAGCAGTTTTTTGACATATACGCTTGCCCGCTTCCGGATAAAACGTGCGGGATTGTGCTGATCAACATCACGGAAGCGATTGCCGCCGAGCGGGAGCGTCAGCGAAAGGAATGGGAACTGTACAAGCAGGTACTGGCCACGGTTACCCAGGAAAAACTGATGCTGCTGCGGGATGAGGAACTGTTTTTGCTTGTGCGGGGAGGAGAGACATCCTTTGCTGTGACAGTAAAGGCGCCGGAGGATTTGGCCTTTTTGCGCAGCCGGCTGAAAGAGGGACTTCTCACCGCAGGAATGCCGCAAAAGAGCCTGCATTTGTTTTCGGTGGCGGTTAGTGAAGCGGCGTCCAACACGCTGAAGCACGGAACCGGAGGCACCGTTTCGCTGTATGTGTATCCGTCTGAAGGGGTGTGCCGGGTCGTCGTGTACGATCAGGGGCAGGGAATCATGCTTGAAGACTTGCCGCGGGCGGCGCTGCAGCAGGGGTATTCCACCCGTTACTCGCTGGGAGCGGGATTTCATGTGATGCTGCAGATCTGCGACCGGCTGTGGATCAGCAGTTCAGAGACAGGAACAAAAATGGTTTTAGAGAAAAGCCTTTTTGAATAGAATCATGTTTCATTCGGAAACTGGCAGGGAATGGATACGATAAAGAAGCGTAAAAGGAAAAACCAGTAAGTCACGAGAGGAGCTGCCATCATGGACTACCGTGCAACAGAAGAACAACAGTACGCCACTCTTTTTTTGGCAGGAGAGCTGGACATGGCTGTAGGGGAAAAAGTGGGCAGTCTGCTGCGTGAATACGGAGAGCGGAACCAGTCCGTTACCGTTGATTTTCGCGAAGTGACGTTCGTCGATTCCTCAGGCATCGGAAGCCTGTTCTTTACGACGAAGGAACTGCTGGCCAAAGGCAAGCAGATTGAAATTGTCAACGTTCAGGAAGAGATCATGGATATCCTGCGTCTTCTCGGATTTGCGGAGGCGCTGGGGATTGCCGTGACACAAGCGGAGTAGGGAAGTTTGACGCACTGCAGTCCATTTGTATATAATAACGGTGAACCATGTGTAATTGAACAAGCGAACCAACCGTGATTGGGAGGAGTAGGCCAGGACGCCTTGGCAGAGAGGGAGAATCATGTGGCTGCGAGATTCTCTAAGGCAGGGAATGGCTGAAGGTCGCCCATGAGTTGTTCCGGCGAACCAACTGTCAGTAGTCGGAATCGGCACGAGCCGTTATCTCGTTAAGGGAATGCATGCCCGTATCCGTTTCAGGGCATGTGTTAACAAAGGTGGTACCGCGAAGAGATCCTTTCGTCCTTTGGATGAAGGGTTTTTTTATTTGGTTCGATAAAAGGAGGGTTTTTTCATGTCCGCGCAACAAACGACAAACGACATCGATCAGCTGCTGCCGAAGAACTACGATCCGAAAGCGGCGGAGACCAAATGGTATCCGTACTGGATCGAAAAAAACTTTTTCAAGGCCGAGCGCGATCCCGACAAACAACCGTTTACCATTGTCATTCCGCCGCCGAACGTAACCGGCAAGCTGCACCTGGGCCACGCCCTTGACACAACGCTTCAGGACATCATCACCCGCGCCAAGCGGATGCAGGGCTACAGCACCCTGTTCCTGCCGGGAATGGACCACGCCGGTATCGCCACACAGGCTCGCGTGGAAGCGACGCTGCGTGAGGAAGGTCTCTCCCGCCACGACTTGGGACGGGAAAAGTTCCTGGAAAAAGTGTGGGAGTGGAAGCATGTCTACGCTCACCACATCCGCGAGCAGTGGGAGAAGCTGGGGCTCGCGCTTGACTACTCCCGCGAGCGCTTTACCATGGACGAAGGTCTCTCACGCGCGGTTCGCGAAGTGTTTGTCCGCCTGTATGAAAAGGGTTTGATTTACCGCGGCAACCGTATCATCAACTGGGACCCGGTTGCCCGCACCGCCCTTTCCGACATCGAGGTCATCTACAAGGAAGTAAAAGGCGCTCTGCATCACATGCGCTATCCGCTCGCAGACGGTACGGGGCACATTGAGGTAGCCACTACCCGTCCGGAAACGATGTTGGGAGATACAGCCGTCGCTGTTCATCCGGATGACGAACGCTACAAGCACCTGATCGGCAAAACAGTCATCCTGCCGATCACCGGCCGAGAGATTCCGATCGTGGCGGACGACTACGTCGATCCTGAGTTTGGTTCCGGCGCAGTGAAAATTACCCCGGCTCACGACCCGAACGACTTTGAGATCGGCCTTCGCCACAACCTGCCGCAAATTGTGGTCATGGACGAAACCGGCACGATGAACGAGCAGGCAGGGCCATACAAGGGCATGGATCGCTTCGAATGCCGCAAGCAGATCATCAAGGACCTGATCGAACAGGGCGTCATGTTCAAGATCGAAGAGCACATTCACCAGGTAGGCCACAGCGAGCGCAGCGACGCCGTTGTTGAGCCGTATCTGTCCACCCAGTGGTTCGTAAAAATGCAACCGCTGGCCGACGCCGCACTTGCCAACGCGGCAAGCCCGGACAGCGTGAAGTTCGTGCCGGAGCGTTTCAAAAACAACTACCTGCGCTGGATCGAAAACATCCGCGACTGGTGCATCTCTCGTCAGCTGTGGTGGGGCCATCGCATCCCGGCCTGGTACTGCGAAGATTGCAAAGAGACAATCGTTTCCCGCGACGACGTAACCGAATGTCCGCACTGCCACAGCCACAAGCTGGAGCAGGACAACGACGTGCTTGACACCTGGTTCAGCTCCGGACTCTGGCCATTCTCCACACTGGGCTGGCCGGAAGAGACGGAAGATATGAAGTACTTCTACCCGACCAACGTTCTGGTGACCGGTTACGATATCATTTTCTTCTGGGTTGCCCGGATGATTTTCAGCGGTTTGGAATTTACCGGTCAAAACCCGTTCGAAACCGTTCTGATTCACGGCATCATCCGTGACTCCGAAGGACGCAAAATGTCCAAGTCGCTCGGCAACGGGGTCGATCCGATGGAAGTGATTGAGAAATACGGTGCGGATGCCCTCCGCTTTACACTGGCCACGGGCAACTCGCCGGGGAACGACCAGCGCTTCTACTGGGAGAAGGTGGAGGCAAACCGCAACTTTGCCAACAAGATCTGGAACGCCTCCCGTTTTGCCCTGATGAACCTCTCCGGTTTCCGCTATGAGGACATCGACCTGACGGGCAACCTGTCCACGCCGGACAAATGGATTCTCTCCCGTCTGCAGACCACCATCGCGGACGTGACTCGACTGATGGACGCATTTGAATTTGGGGAAGCTGGCCGCGTCCTGTACAACTTCATCTGGGACGATCTGTGCGACTGGTACATCGAGATGGCCAAACTGCCGCTCTACGGCACGGATGAAGCTGCGAAGAAAACCACCCAGTCCGTTCTCGTTACGGTTCTGGATCAAACCCTGCGTCTGCTGCATCCGTTCATGCCGTTTATCACGGAGGAGATCTGGCAGGCGCTGCCGCACGAAGGGGAAAGCATCACCGTTGCGAAGTGGCCGACTGTGAACGAGCAATGGGTGTTTGCCGAGGCGGAAGCAGAGATGAGCCTCTTGACTGAGGTAATCCGCAGCGTCCGCAACATCCGTGCGGAAGTAAACGTACCGATGTCCAAGAAAATCGAGCTTCTGATCAAAGCGGGGGACTCTGCTGCGCTTGAACGCCTGAAGCGCGGCGAAGAGTACATCGTTCGTTTCTGCAACCCGGAACGACTCGAGATCAGTGTTGATCTGGCGACACCGGAAAAGGCGATGTCCGCCGTTGTCACAGGAGCGGAGCTGTTCCTGCCGCTCGCTGGTTTGGTAGACATCGAGCAGGAGCTTAAACGCCTGGAGAAAGAGCTGGCAACGCTGCACGCTGAAGTGGAACGCGTGGAGAAAAAGCTGAACAACCCGGGCTTTGTCGCCAAGGCTCCGGCCAAGGTGATTGAAGAGGAAAAAGCAAAAATGGCCGATTACATCGATAAGCGCGACAAAGTAATTGCCCGTCTGGCGGAGCTAAAGGGCGAATGAACCGCCTCATGTTTGCATATTGTTGAGAATGGAGCAAAACGGTATGAAGGCAAAAGGTTTTGTTGACTATACAGAAGCTCTCGACTGGCTTCACGGTTTGCTGCGCTTCGGTCAGCGACCTGGTCTGGAACGGATGCAATGGATGCTGGAGCAGTTGGATCATCCCGAGCGGAGACTTGCCTTTGTCCACGTGGCCGGAACCAACGGAAAAGGCTCTACCTGCGCGTATCTCACGCAGATGCTGATGGAAGCCGGTTACAGCGTAGGCTCGTTTACTTCACCCTACCTGATTGAATTTCGTGAGCGCATTCGCTATAACGGTCAGTTCATTCCCCAAGCGGATCTCGTCACGCTCGTCAATGAACTGAAGCCGTTGGCGGAGCAGTGCGCCGCGACCACGGAATACGGTTCACCTACCGAATTTGAGATCATCACCCTGATCGCCATTCTGTATTTTGCCAAGATAGCCAGACCGGCGGTAGTGATCTGGGAAACGGGCCTGGGCGGCCGACTGGATTCCACCAATGTCGTCCTCCCGCTCGTCTCCGTCATTACCAACGTCGGAATGGATCATACAGACGTATTGGGCACCAGCCTGGAAGCGATCGCGGCGGAAAAAGCGGGGATCATCAAACCCGGCGTCCCTGTCGTAATCGGTGAGAGGCAACCTGAAGCAGTAGCGGTCTTTCAGGCAAAGGCGCGCAGCACCCGCAGTTCACTCTATCAGATCGGTCGCCATTTCGAGGTGGAGCAATTAGAGGAACAATGGGGGCAACAGCGTATCCGTTACAGCAGCATTCACCGACGGCATGAAGCGGAATACACGCTTGCGATGAACGGACGCCATCAGGCTGCCAACGCTGCGGTCGCCTTGATGACGATCGATTTGCTGCGCAATTTTTATTCTTTCCTGCTGGAAGAAGAAGAGATTGTCCGCGGTTTGCAACAAACGCGCTGGCCGGGCCGTCTAGAAATCGTCTCCCGTCGACCTTTGATCGTCATGGACGGAGCGCATAACCAGGAAAGTATGGAGGCTTTGGCCGCCAGCATCAAGCAGCTGCTGCCCGCTGGCGCTCGTCTGCATCTGCTGTTCTCCGCTCTGAAAGACAAACCGCTGGAGAAGATGGCGGCCGCCTTGAAACCGCTTGAACCACAAGTAACGAGAGTGCATGTGACCACTTTTGATTTTCCCCGGGCGGCATCTCTTGAACAGATGAAGGGCGCGTTCCTTGAAGGAGGATGGGATACTGCCCGTATCGATCCGGTATCCGACTGGCGCGCTTTTCTTCAGACGTGGCAGGACGCTCAACACGCAGAAGATTGGCTGGTCATTTGCGGTTCACTCTACTTTGTTTCTCAAGTGCGCGCATTCTTTCCCATAAAAGCTGAAGAGGTAGGTGAATAGGGTGGATCAGGCACAACACGTCCACTTTGTGGGCATTGGCGGCTATGGTATGAGTGCCATCGCCCGCGTCTTGATCGACCTTGGATACAAGGTTACAGGCTCAGACGTCGCCATGAATGAACTGGCCAAAAAATTGGAAGAGCGAGGGGCTGTCGTCTATATCGGGCACGATGCACGGCATCTCGAAGGGGCGGAAATTGTCGTGTATTCGACCAGCATTCCCAAAGAAAATCCGGAAATTGCCGAGGCAAAGAAGCGCGGCATTCCGCTTTTGCACCGGTCGCAAATGCTTGCCCGCATCTTGAACGAGCGCACGGGTGTTGCAGTAGCCGGTGCTCACGGCAAGACGACGACCACGTCCATGCTCGCCCATGTGTTGGAGGAGTGCGGAGTTGATCCGACGTACATCATCGGCGGCGAATTGATGAACGCCGGAACCAACGCCAAGGCGGGCAAGAGCGATTTCGTAATCGCGGAGGCGGACGAGAGCGACGGGTCGTTTCTCGAATACCGTCCGACCTACGAAATTGTCACCAACATCGAGCCGGATCATCTGGAGCATTTCGGCGGCGATTTCAACAACTTGAAAAAAGCGTATGCCCAGTTTCTCAGCCACTTGAAACCAGGGGGGAAAGCGATTCTCTGTCTGGATGACGGGCATGTCCGCGAATTGATTCCCGCTGTGAAGGAAACGGTGGTTACGTATGCCATTGATCCCGCATACGCGGCGGCTGCCGACTTTAAAGCCGTGGACATCGTCTGCGGCGATCGCAGGACGCATTGCCGGGTCTATCACAGGGAGCATCTGCTGGGCGAGCTGAAGCTGAACATTCCCGGGAAGCACAACATCGCCAATGCGTTGGCGGCGGTCATCGTCAGCCTGGAGGCGGGTCTTTCCTTTGAAGAAATCGCCTCTGCCCTGACTTCATTCCGCGGAGCCAAACGCCGCTTCCAGATTATCGGTCAACCGCGAGACATTCTCGTCGTGGACGACTACGCTCACCATCCCACGGAGATTATCGCTACGCTGAGCGGTGCGCGAGCGTCAGGGCGGCGCGTCATCGCCGTGTTTCAGCCGCAGCGATACACGCGCACCTTTTTCCTGATGGATGAGTTCAGCCGCGCTTTCAGCGAGGCGGACGAAGTGATCGTCACCGATATCTATTCGCCGGCAGGCGAGGCAAAAATTGACGGTGTCACATCCGAGGTGCTGGTGGAAAAAATCCGCACGAACAGCCATCCGCGTGCGCAGTACATCCCAACCAAGGAGCAGGTTCAGGAGCACCTGGTCACCCAGCTGCGCCCTGGTGATCTGGTACTGACCATGGGAGCGGGCGACATTTGGAAGTCAGCCTACTGGCTTGCCGAAAAGCTGGTCAAATCATAGCAGTCATGCCCGAACCTAAGGGTTCGGGCAGTTGTCTTTTTCAGGCCTGTCATATCCCGTTCTCGTCTAACGTAAGCTAGTACTACGAGAGCAGGCAGAGTGAGGAGGTCTTTACGTGAGCGGGCAAAAATCCAGCCGAGTGACGGTCAAGCTGAATGGTGAGAAAATAGAGAAGGATGTAAAACCCAAGGTGGTGAAAGCCCCTGTGCAGCCCGTCGTGCCAACGATCAGGGGGACGACGGACGAAGACGCATTTGAACGGCTTCTGCAGCTGCGCGGGACAGCCAACCAATCGAGCAGGCGGGAGACGCTCACCGAGTCCGTGTCCCCGTACATGCCCGTAGCGGATGGAAATGAGGAGGAGAGAATACCGATTCGGTATGGGCGTTCGTGGTTGAAAACTCCAGCAATGAAGACGATCCTTACCACGGGAAGCGCCGTATCGATCGGACTCTTGTTCGGGTTTCTCGTCCTGACGGTGTTTACCCAGGAACAGTTGTCCCAGTCCTACCGAAGCGTCCTTACCGGCACCATGCAATTCTTGACGGCACAGGAGCTGGGACAGCGGCCGGCCGCGTCCGGGATGCAAACCGGCCCCGTCCTGCCAGCCAGCCAGAACCAGACGGCAGCCGAGGGTAAGAGCGTCACGCTGCAGCTGCCCGAGCTGAGCTTTTTCATGGCGCAAGCCGGAGCATTTAACCTGGATGCTCCTGCGGATGCCGCGATCGCACCGTTTGACAAACAGGGAATCCCTCATCTCCTCTATCGAGCGGAGGATAAGCAGTACATTTTTGCTGCAGCTGCCCCCAGCCGCGACGCCATCCTTGGATTTGCCAGCGGACTGAAGGCGAAGGGGACGGAGGTATACGTAAAAGAAGTCACGTTTCCCGGTCTGGATAAGGAAGTGACTGTGGGCCAGGCGGCGGGTGCGGCACAGGCACCGGATCTAAACACCTTTTTCCTCACCGGACTGGAGCTGGCCCGCATCCTGGCGGCCCAATCAGGCGGCGTCGTGAATGCCACCCAGCCGTCCTCGCCTTCTGCCGATGAAGAAGCATCCCTGAAAGAAAAACACCGTCGTTTTCTGGAAGAGAGCCGCGCCATACAGGTGCCTGAGGAGTGGAAGCCGCTCTTTACCGGCATGGTCAACGGAATGAACCAGGCTGTGACCGCTCAGACCAAAATGCAGGAGGCATTTGCCGGCAAGAAGACGGCCAACGCAGAGTCCTACGCCTGGCAGGTCCAGGCAGGAGTGTTGACTTATCTGGAAAACTACACCAAGTTTGTGCAGTTGGTGAAATAGTCCCAAACGGATGAAACCCTTGTCGAAACGGCAAGGGTTTTTTGCGTATAATTTATAACATTGGGACATCGAATACAGCCACAAGGAAAGGGTTTGGGGCCCCAGCCGACACCAGCGTTAGCTAAAGTCGGCTGGGTTTTCTTGTGGAAATCGTGATAAGATGGGGAGAGATCTCTATGATACGACTACTTATGTCCCGAAAGGAGTGCCCATGACTGAGCTCGATACCATTTTCAGCATTCTTTTCTTTATCCTTGGCCTGCTCCTTGGCTCCTTCTACCATGTTGTCGCCCTGCGGGTACCGGAAAAGAAAGCAATCATGGCCCCGGACCTCCTGACAATAGTGGGCTTCCTGTTTCGCAGAGGGAAGTGTGCGGGCAGCTGTGGAAAAACTGCTTCGTACTATCCGCTGCCTGAACTCACTACGGGCTTGCTTTTTGCTCTTTCTTTTGTCGTCTGTAAAAACGATACTCTCGAGCTTTTCGTCTCGCTTGCGCTTGTTTCCGTATGCGTCATCGTATCCGTAAGCGACATCCTCTATCAGCGCATTCCCAATGCGGTATTGCTGTTCTTTTTACCTGTACTGATCGCCCTGCGCCTCCTCTCCCACCCTGAGCCGATGACAAGTTATCTCATCGGAGGGGCAGCCGGTTTTCTCATTCTCTTTCTCCTTGCGACGATCAAACCCGGCGCGATGGGAATGGGCGACGTAAAACTGTTCGGCCTTCTCGGTTTCGTGGTGGGATGGCAGGGGGTGGTCGTTGCGCTGTTTCTATCCTCGCTGTTCGCCCTTATGATCGCCGTCGTCCTGATGCTGGCAGGAAAAGTGAAATGGAAAGGCTCGATACCGTTCGGGCCTTCGCTGTGCACGGGAGCCATATTGGCGTACTTCTGGGAAAAAAACGATCCTGGAAGCGCATTCGTGGTTCATTTACTTGCTCCCGGTGACTGTCTTTTTATACAGTAACTACCAACAGCAAACGGGGATTGTTTCCCTAACGACCATTTGCTACACTTAAGTTTGGCTATAGAGAATCCCTTTCAGACCAAGGAAGGGAACAGAGGATGAGAGAGATGAAGGGGAAAGAAACGCTTACGTTCCTGTTTCTGCTGATTGCCGGATTACTGTGTGGGAGCATCCTCGGAGAGATTTTGGGTCCTTGGGTCCCTTTCCTGAAAACGAGCAAAGTGATAACATGGTCACCTGCGGCAGATTTAGAAATTGTGAAGTACGATGTGCAATTTCAGGTAAAACTAAATCTGGCTAGTATTGGAGGGCTTGCCCTCGCTTTCTGGATATATCGAAAAATCAACTAGGCGGAGATGGCATGCGAGAAGGTACCACTCTTATCTTGGCTTCTTCTTCACCGCGGCGCAGAGAGCTTTTGCAGGGTCTCGGCCTCGCCTTTACCGTAATGACGAGCGACGTGGACGAGACGACCTCGCCAGAGCTGACACCGGCAGAGGTGGTGGAACAGCTTGCCCTGCGCAAAGCAGGCGCCGTCGCCAAAAAGGTGTCGGACGGTATCGTGCTTGGATCCGATACCATCGTCGTGCTGGACGGGCAGATCCTTGGCAAACCTGCAGATGAAGCGGATGCATTTCGCATGCTGGCTTCGCTGCAGGGGAGAGAACATACGGTTTTCAGCGGCGTGGCATTGGTTGATGCGGCGACCGGCAGAACCGAAGTGGCGCACAACGCGACCAAGGTCCAGGTTCGCTCGATGACCGAACAGGAGATCAAAGCGTACATTGCGACCGGTGAACCGATGGACAAGGCAGGTTCCTACGCCATCCAGGGCATTGGCGCCACTATTGTCGAAGGAATTGTCGGCGACTATTTTACCGTCGTTGGCTTGCCGCTACATTTGACGGCCCAATTGCTTTCACGCTTTGGAATGTCCATTTTGTAACGGTCATTTCCCAGCGGTAACAGCCATTCTCTCCGAAGAAACCGCCTCCTGTGACCGGCCTACCGCTCACCAAGCAACTTTCGGATTGGAGGCGGGATAAATTGGCAGTAAAAGCTTGTAACAATTTGCACAAGAAAAACGTCCCTTACTATGACCGTCCGCGGGAGCGCCTGCTTCGACTAGGGGCTGTACAACTGGCGGATGCGGAGTTGCTTTCCATTATGCTGCGAACCGGAACGGAACAGGAGACGTCCTACGAATTGGCTCAGCGCTTGCTGGCTGCATTTGGGGATTTGCGCGGCCTGGCACAAGCCTCTCATGCTGAGCTGACCAAGCTGAAGGGAATCGGACAGGTAAAGGCAATCGAACTTCACGCCGCCTTTGAACTGGGGCGAAGGGTGGTTAGCTCCACCCACGAGCAGCGTACCGTTGTTCGACTGCCCCGTGATGTGGCGGAGTTGATGATACCGGAAATGAGTCACCTGACGCAGGAACACTTTGTCTGCTTGTTTCTCAATACAAAAAATCACGTAATTGGGAAACAAACCGTTTTTGTAGGCAGTCTTGATGCATCGATCGTTCACCCTCGGGAAGTGTATAAGGAAGCGATCAAACGCAGCAGTGCATCGTTAATCTGCCTTCATAACCATCCAAGCGGCGATCCGACGCCCAGCCGCGAAGATATTGCCATCACGCGAACGCTCCGCGAAGCAGGTGAGTTGGTCGGCATTTCCCTGCTCGACCACATCATTATCGGAGATGGCAAATACGTGAGTTTGAAAGAACAGGGCTACATGTAATTGGAACTGGAAAATACGGAAGGGGTTTGTTTATGTTTGGTGGATTTTCTCGTGACATGGGGATTGACCTTGGCACTGCCAATACACTTGTGTATGTAAAAGGAAAAGGAATCGTTGTGCGGGAGCCGTCCGTGGTTGCCATTCGCACAGATACCAATACCATTGAGGCTGTAGGGAACGCGGCCAAAAGCATGATCGGCCGTACCCCCGGCAACATCGTGGCTGTGCGTCCAATGAAGGATGGTGTGATTGCCGACTTTGACACTACAGCGACAATGATGCGGTACTTCATTCGCCAAGCGCAAAAGAACCAGGGCATGTTCACCCGTCGTCCCAACGTCATGGTCTGCGTGCCGTCGGGAATTACTGCGGTAGAGAAACGCGCCGTTGAGGATGCGACCAAACAAGCAGGTGCGAAGGAAGCGTATACCATCGAGGAGCCCTTTGCGGCAGCGATCGGCGCCGACCTCCCTGTGTGGGAGCCGACCGGCAGCATGGTGGTCGACATCGGCGGCGGTACGACGGAAGTAGCGATTATCTCCCTCGGGGGTATTGTTACCTCCCGTTCCATCCGTGTCGCCGGTGATGAGATGGACGAGGCGATTATGCAGTACATCAAACGCCGTTACAATCTGATGATCGGGGAGCGGACAGCGGAGACACTGAAGCTGGAAATCGGTTCCGCCATTGCACCGGAAGAGTCGGAAGCAGTGGAAATCCGCGGCCGCGATTTGGTTACCGGACTGCCGAAAACCCTGACTGTAACCAGTGCAGAGATTGCCGAGGCACTCGCGGAAACGGTTGCTTCCATTGTCGAAGCGGTAAAAGTGACGCTGGAGAAGAGCCCGCCGGAGTTGGCGGCCGACATCATGGACCGCGGGATCGTGCTTACAGGCGGCGGCGCCTTGCTGCGCAACCTGGACCGCTTGCTTGCCAAGGAGACTGGAATGCCTGTTCACGTGGCGGAAAACGCGCTTGATTGTGTCGCAATCGGTACGGGCCGCGCCTTGGAAAACCTTCACCTGTTTAAATCCAAGCACGGAATTACCTCTTCCCGATCGAAACGGGGCAAATAGTTGGAGGTTGAGGCATGTCGTTCTTCGGGAACAAACGGCTAATAATCGTGCTCGTGGGACTTGTTTTCCTCATCTCGGTGGTTGGCTTCACTTCGCGGGAGAGGGCAAATCTGACGTGGCCAGAAATGTTTTTTAAAGATGCGTTTAGCGTGGTGCAGGGCATTTTTTACCGCCCTGCCCAGGCTTTTTCCCATTTTTTGCAGGAGATTGGGGACGCCTACAACGTCTACCAGGAGAATCGCGCACTGAAAGCCAGCCTTGACCAGTACGCGCAGGTTACGGCGGAGCTGTACTCGGTCAAAGCGCAGAACCAGAGACTCCGTGAGATGCTGCATGCTCAAACCAATCTCCACGACTATCAATTTCGCTTCGCCGAGGTGGTGGCGAGAAGTTCTGACAATTGGAATAACACCATTACCATCGACAAAGGCTTGAAGAACGGAATCAAGAAAGACATGGCTGTCATGACCGCCAAAGGCTTGATCGGTCGGGTTCAAAGCGTGGCCAACTTCTCCGCCACTGTGGAGCTGTTGACCAACTACAACCGCAGCAATCATATTTCCGCCTACATCCTGGCTGAACAGACGGTCAATGGCGTCAAGACGTATCCAACCATCTCCGGCGTCATTGAGGAGTACGACCCGAGGGAGCGTCTCTTGATCATGCGAAAAATTCCTTGGGGACAGAAAATTGAAGCAAAACAACTGGTGATTACCTCCGGATTGGGCGGTGTGATTCCGCGCAACCTGCCCATTGGCTATGTCGTCCGCGTGGCACCGGATGATTACGGGTTGACGCAGACGGCCTACATACAGCCCAGCGCCGACTTTTCCCAGCTGAGCGAAGTGATGGTGGTGGAACGCGCCTTTTCCATCTCCCCAAGCGGTGAGCTGATTCCCAATCAGCAATTCAGCCAACCGGCAGCTTCGATCCCGCCCGTTAGCGGGCCTGCTGGCACAGCGCCAGCGGCAAATGGAGGTGGTCACTGATGCCGCGCTTCGTGTTGACGGCTACGCTGTTGCTCCTGTTTTTGTTGGAAGGAACCGTTTTACAAGTGTTGTCGCCTGCTTCATGGGGTCTGTCCTGGTTGACAGTACCCCGCTTTGTACTTGTCGGGGCGATTCTGGTTGCCATGCTGCTCGGCAGGCGGGAAGGCTTGTACTACGGAATGGCCTTCGGCTTCTTACAAGACGTGCTCTACGGTCAAGCGATCGGCGTGTACGCCTTGTCAATGATGGTAGCCAGCTATTTTGCCGGTCTGATCGTACTTTTATTCCAGCGCAGTGTCGGCATGTTGTTCGTTACCACCACTCTCATCCTGTTCGGACATGAATGGCTGCTTTACAGTTTATTCCGTTTGTTCTCATCCGCTTATCTTGATGTACAATGGATCTTGAAAAATCAAATTCTCCCCACTGTCGGGGTTAATGTGTTATTTGCCTGTCTAATTTACTTGCCGATGGTGCGGTTGTGTGAAGCGGTGCAAAACAAGCGGGAAATGCCGCTTGATTAAACGGAGTGCGTTGGACCAGTCAGATCACGGATAACGGTGAAAAGGAGGAGAGGAGTCGTGGGAGAAAACAAAGAGCAACAATCTCATATTCCCACGAGATTAAATATCTTGTTCTTTGTCGTGTTCCTGTTTTTTGCCGCCATTATCTTGCGCCTCGCCTACGTACAGCTGGTGGAAGGGGAGCAATACAAGCACGAGCTGGAAAAATTCAGCACTCGTGAACTGCCCATCGCAGCGCCGCGCGGACGCATCGTGGACCGCAACGGTGAGGTGCTTGTCGCCAACAAACCGGTCTATACGGTAACGTACGTGGAAGAACAGGGGCAGGAAATTGACGAGGAGCAAGTTGCCGACAGGCTGGCCCGGATTCTGACGATGGACGATGTAAAGCCGGGTACCGACAAGGAGCTTTTGCAAACCACGATCGACCTGCAGTCTACATTGCCGGTTTCTTTTGGTCCGAAAGAAACAGAAGCGCTGATCGCCGCCGTCACTCCCAAACTTCAACAGTTGCCCAAGCTGGAAGCCATTGATGGAATGACCGATTTCCAGTTGATCAAGACAGCACTCTACGTCGGACTGCGGGTGCGTTCTCCGTTTGAAAACAAGGACCGGGAAAACGTCATAAACAGCCTGAAAAATACGCTGAAGGCGACGGGGAAACCAATTGCTCTGGACGACATGTCCGACATGGAATTGCTGAAATCCGCCATTGACGCGAACCTGAATCTGAAGATTACGCTGGAGAAGGAAGACCGCGACGATCTGGAAAAGGAAGTGAAGGCACAGCTGCGTCTGCTGCCTTCTCCCGCCGAGCTGAAGGAAAAATCGGATATGGATCTGCTTCGTTACGCTTCCCTGTTCGGGATTGATGTGGCTTTGCCGCTGACGGAACAGCAGCGCCAGTTCCAATGGCACAAGCTCTCCATCCTGAAAGAGATGCGCTCTTCCCACATGGCCAGTTACATCCCGCGCCGGGTAAAAGTGAACATCTCGCAGGAAGAGATGTTCAAAATCGAGGAGCGGCGCACGGAGCTGCCTGGCATTAGCGTCGTGCTGGAACCGATCCGGGAAATCAAACCGGATCCCGATGGCTCGCCTTTTGCCACTCATATTCTCGGTTACATCAACGCGATTCGTCCTGAACAGCTGAAAGAGTACGAGGCACAGGGATACAACGCCTTTGACCGCGTCGGGGAGTCCGGATTGGAGCGTTACTACGAGCGTTATCTGCGGGGCAAAGACGGTGTTATGGAGGTCCAGGTCAATAAAAACTCAGAGACCGTGGAAAAAAAGATGCGTCAACCCGCAGAGCCTGGTAACGATCTGGTGCTTGCGCTAGACAGGCGCTTTCAAAGCAGAGTCGAGCAAATCTTAAAGGAACAGTTCGAGGAGCACAAAAAGAAACCGTCCACGCCCCCAGAATTTAAGGATGTTCATGCCCTTGTGATGGATCCCAACAACGGGGAAATTTTGGCCATGGCCAGTTACCCGGATTACGATCTGAACCTGTACTATGACCGGAAAAAATTCAACCAGGTATGGAAAAAGGATATCTTGCCGAACGAAGCGAACCGGTTCATTCATACGCCGTATCCGCCTGCTTCCACATACAAACCGCTGTCCGTCCTCATCGCGCTTCAAGAGGGTCTGACCAATCCCAACGAAGTGATTTTCGATTCCGGTGGACGCAAAGTGGGGAATGCATACAAGCGGAACTGGAAACCGAGCGGCCATGGCGCGGTAAACGCTCGTCGGGCCATTCAGGTTTCCAACAACACGTATATGTACGAAATGGCGGTTCGCCTGGCTGATCGTGCGAAGAACCACTGGTCGGACCAGTTTTCCGTTCTTGACTATTACAATGCGCAGTTCGGGCTTGGGGTAAAAACAGGCATTGACCTGCCGTTTGAAAGCTCCGGATGGGAAAACCCTAATCTGTATTACGGAAACCTGGCCGATGCGTTTATCGGACAGTATGACCTGTTTACGCCGATTCAAATCGGTCAATACATCTCGACGATTGCCAACGGCGGCTATCGCATTCGCCCTCATCTGGTGAAGGAAATCCGCAGAGGATCGACCGATCCGAAAAAACCGGGTCAAACACTGACCGTCATCGAACCGGAAGTGTTGAACCGCGTGGACATTGATCCCAAATGGATTCAGGTTGTAAAGGAAGGGATGCGGATGGTAACCCAGCCTGGCGGTACAGCTGTACGAGCGTTTCAGGGACTGCCGTTTACGGTAGCTGCCAAAACTGGTACGGCACAGACTGGACGGAGGGCAGAAAATGCTTTGATGGTAGGGTTCGCACCTTACGAGAATCCCAAAGTGGTATTTGTCATTGTAGCGCCCAACAGTTTGCGCGATGGCACTTCAAGTTCCGATGCGACCGGAGGAATTGCCCGCAAGATGCTGGAAGCGTACAACGAGCTGTATCCCGGGACTCTTACTCCTGCAGCCCCTGCAGGCCCTGTTCGGCCAACGGCAAAGAATTAACGACTGGATTCGGCAAATTTTTCATGTAATGCAGGATTCTTTCCTTTTGGTGGCGAATGGTATCGGTCGAGGTGAAACCGGTGACGACTGTGAAAAACAAGGTCACAATTAAAGGAACAAAGGACGGGCTTGTCTTTTTTATGGACGATACCTGTTCGTTTGATGAGCTGCTGACCGATTTGCGTGAAAAAATAGAGCATAGCCATCAACAGATTTTAACGGGTCCGCTGATTCGCGTATCCATTAAATTGGGAAAACGTTACTGTTCCCCGGATCAGCAGGAACAGTTGACACAGATTATCCGGCAAAAAGGAAACCTGGTGATTCACACGATTGAAGCGGATGTCATCACCAAGGAAGAGGCTTTTGCCGAACGCCTCAAGTCCAGCTTCGCCATAGAAGTGCATACCGTTCGTTCCGGTCAGGTGTTGGAGTTTGACGGTGACATCCTGTTGTTGGGAGATGTCAATCCGGGAGGAACGGTTCGCACGACCGGAAGTATCTATGTGTTGGGAAATCTGAGGGGTATCGCGCACGCAGGTATGAAAGGAGATGCACAAGCGATCATCGCTGCTGCATCCATGCGCCCTACCCAACTGCGGATCGGAGACGTCATCAGCAGACCGGGAGAAGAATGGGCGGAGACGACGGGAGCCACGGAGTTCGCCTATTTGGATAACGGCAACATGCTCGTGGCCAAGATGAATTACCTGTCGCGGATCAGGCCGGAGCTTGGCGAGAAAAAGGCCTGAGGCGAGGGATATGAGCGAAACACCGGCGGGGACCTGGGTGCGGCTTCGCAAAGGTGCAACTCGACGTAGTGTCGCCACGATGAAGCCCCCTGCGGGGACCTGGGTGTGGCTTCGCAAAGGTGCAACTCGACGCAGTGTCGCCACGATGAAGCCCCCTGCGGGGACCTGGGTGTGGCTTCGCAAAGGTGCAACTCGACGTAGTGTCGCCACGATGAAGCCCCCTGCGGGGACCTGGGTGTGGCTTCGCAAAGGTGCAACTCGACGTAGTGTCGCCACGATGAAGGAGGAACGGACGTGGGAATTGGAATTGTCGTAACATCAGGAAAAGGCGGCGTGGGAAAAACCACCACATCGGCTAATATCGGAACGGCTCTTGCACTGCTTGGGCAAAAGGTGTGCATGGTAGATACGGATATCGGCTTACGTAATCTGGACGTTGTGATGGGACTGGAAAACCGTATCATTTACGATCTGGTTGACGTCGCCGAAGGTGCCTGCCGCCTGCCGCAAGCTTTGATCAAGGACAAGCGGTTTGAAACACTCTCCCTGTTGCCGGCCGCCCAAACAAAAGACAAATCGGCCGTTTCACCCAAACAAATGGAAGAGATCGTGACCCAATTGAAGCGGGAATTTGACTACGTTATTATTGACTGTCCGGCTGGAATTGAACAGGGCTTTCGCAATGCAGTGGCCGGGGCCGATCAGGCGATTGTCGTCACGACCCCTGAAAAAGCGGCTGTTCGCGACGCCGACCGGATTATCGGTCTCTTGGAGCGGGAAAAAGTGGGAATGCCGAAACTGGTAATCAACCGCGTACGCTCCCACATGGTGAAAAACGGTGACATGCTGGACGTGGAAGACATATTGGATTTGTTAGCCATTGACTTGGTCGGTGTTGTACCGGATGATGAATATGTCATCAAGTCGGCAAATATGGGGGAACCGGCGGTCATGAACCACGAGTCGCGTGCCTCCATCGCATACCGTAACATCGCGCGCCGCCTTCTGGGCGAATCGGTGCCGCTGCAGCCGCTGGAAGAGAAATCCGGTATGCTTCACAAGTTTCGCAAGTTCTTTGGTTTAAAATAGGTTGACTGCAAAGGACAGGATGATTCCTGTTCTTTTTTCAGGGAAGCAAGTACCCCTTGGGCACCTGGATGTGGCTGCGCAGGGGAGCAGATTCGACGTAGAATTGCCAGTAAGATGGGAGGAGAAACGATGGATCTGGAAAAACGACACCTAAAAACGATAGATTGGTCGATTTTACTTATCCTCCTTGGATTGGGCATGTTCAGCTACATCGGTATCTCCGGTTCGGCGGCGGGACCGGAAACAGCCAGCCGTCAGGTGATTTGGTACATCTTCGGATTTGTGGTACTGTTTGTCACCCTGCTGTTCGACTACCGGCTGTACAGTGCGGCCGCATATGTCCTCTATGGAATCGGAATCGTTTTGCTGCTGGCCGTATTGAAGACGCCGGCGATAAACAACGCGCACAGCTGGTTCGACTTGGGACCCGTATTGTTCCAGCCGTCTGAACCAATGAAGCTGTTTACAATACTGACTGTGGCCCGGGTATTGGCGAAGCGAGCGGACGACCCGGATCGATTCTATCACTTTTATCAGTTGATTCCCGTGTGTCTTCTGGTCGCCGTTCCCCTGCTGCTGATCTTGATTCAGCCTGACCTGGGGACTTCACTCGTATACACCGGCATGCTTGCTACGATGCTCATCGTCGGGGGGATTCGGCTGAAGCACGTGCTGATTCTCGGTTCTCTCGTAGGCGGGTTCTTTGGAGTCATGACATTCCTTTACCATTACCAGCAGCAGATTTTCTTCAAGATTATCAAGCCGTACCAGTGGGATCGGATCGTCTACTGGCTCAATCCTGATCTCGAAGCGATGGGCCGAGGGTTTCAGTTGAAACAGTCACTGATTGCCATCGGCTCCGGACAGTTGTTCGGAAAAGGGGTCAACACGCCAACGCAGGCCAGCTTCGGCTGGGTCCCCGTCGGAGAAAGTGATTTCATTTTTACGGTTATCGCAGAAAAGATGGGCTTTGTTGGTGCAGGATTGCTGATGATTCTTTTCTTTTTCCTGATTTACCGGATGATCCGGATTGCGATGGAAGCAAAAGACCCGTTTGGCTCCTATGTCGTGGCAGGTGTAGTGGGGATGCTCACCTTCCAGGTGTTTGAGAACATCGGGATGACGATTCAACTCATGCCCATCACCGGGATCCCGCTTCCCTTCATTAGCTACGGCGGAAGCTCGCTGTTAACCAACTTCCTGATCATCGGTGTCGTGCTGAACATCGGCATGCGCAAAGACAAGCTCCGTTTTGATTAAAAAGAAATTTCATGACAGGTTGGCGAAGTGCGTGACAAACTGGTGAAAGTATGATACACTCAACCTAAGTTAACCATTTTTACTTGCCCATAGTGATTTGATGGATTGGATGATAAGTCGTACCTTTGATGAGATGCGTCACCATGTGATCAAATCTCGCTTTGGTACGGCTTTTTTGCAATTCGCAAACAGCTTCTTGTAAAAACGGGTTAACGCCACACTTTATCGCCTTGCACGAGGCAATGTTTAGGAGGTTTTTCTTCATGCAACAAGGTACTGTAAAATGGTTTAACGCAGAAAAAGGCTACGGCTTCATCCAAGTCGAAGGCGGAGACGATGTATTCGTACACTACAGCGCTATCCAAACAGACGGTTTCAAAACTCTTGAAGAAGGTCAAAAGGTTGAGTTTGAAATCGTTCAAGGCAGCCGCGGACCGCAAGCTGCGAACGTTGTAAAACTGTAATTCCAGCTGACAAATAAGAAGGCAGTCTCTCTACCAGGGGGGACTGCTTTTTTTGGGTGTATAAGAATTTATAAATTTGGACATCCCATACAGCCGCTAGAAAAGTGTTCGGGGCCCCGCCCGGCGAAGCAAGGGACCCCACCTGTTTGGAGTGGGTGAAAAGCTCTCCTGCGGGGACCTGGGTGTGGCTTCGCAAGATGCAACTCGACGTAGTGTCGCCACGATGAAGCCCCAAAGGGCTCGTCATATTGCCGGTAGACAAGTCATAAGATGGTAGAAAAGCTTGGCCCGGAGGGATTTGATCATGTTCGATGAAGTGGAGCGCGTGAAAGAGAGAAGACGGGAGCGGATGGATCGGCTGCGCACGCAGACAAGGGACGGCTACTCTCCGTTTGTGGACGATTGGAAGGATTCTCTGGATCTCCAAACGGGGGCATTTCCGTTTTCCTCGCAACGGGACGACGCACCGTTTCCCCATTTGCCTTTGCAGGAGAAACTGGGGATTCAATTATTTGTCTCCGTGTTGCTCATCGGCGTGGCCTACCTGTTGTTTCATTCCTCCTTCGTTCCGACGGGGTGGAAGGAGTCAGCGCGCGAGGTGATGACGCGGGACTTCAACTTCGAAGGTGCGGCTGCCTGGTACGAATCGCGGTTTGGCGAACTTCCCGCTGTGCTGCCGGCGCTCTCTACCACGAATAAATCCGTTCCGGCAAGCACTGCCGAGGGGACCACCGGTTGGAAAATGGCGTGGAAGATGGTGAAGCCGTTTGAACCGACCAACGCCAAAATTGTAGTCAATACCGGCATTGACGGGAAGGCCACGGTTGGGGAAACCGGATGGGTGACGTATATTGGTGAGAAGCCGGGATACGGCAGTACCGTGATCGTTCGTTTGACCAAGGGACGTGAGATTTGGTACGGCAATCTGGAGCAAATACAGGTTGCTCTCAACGACTGGCTGCAGCCGGGGCAGGTGGTGGGCGTCGCCCGAAAGGTAAACGACACGTCACGCTACCTTCACCTGGGGGTGAGGCAAAACGAGCAGTTCATCAATCCGCTGGAAGTGATATCACTTGACTGAGCTGCGTTTCCGGGGGATCCGTTTACGCGTTCACCTGCTCTTCTGGGCGGTAATCGGTGTCTCCTTGATGACCGGTCAGTTTCTCGAGATCCTCACCTTGTTTACGATCGTCATCATCCATGAAATGGGGCACGTTGCCGTTGCGCGGGAACTTGGCTGGACCGTGACTGAGATTCAGCTGCTGCCGTTCGGCGGCGTGGCAACGATGGAGGATGCCGCTGCGGCCGACCCGCTGGATGAGATCGTCGTTGCCCTGGCCGGCCCCTTTATGAATATCGCCATGATGGCCGTTTCGCTCTTGTTTTGGTGGACTCAGATATGGTCGGAAGAGTGGACTCATTTTTTTGTCACCAGCAACGCGATGATCGCCGGTTTTAACCTGCTGCCCATATGGCCGCTGGATGGGGGGAGAATTGTGCAGGCGCTGCTCTGCTATCGGCTGCCGTATCGACAGGCCGCTCTTTTTTCCCTTGGAGCAAGCTCTCTGTTTGCTTCCCTGATGCTGGGTCTGAGCAGTTTTTCGCTAAACCCCAATGAATTTTTGATTGCCTTGTACCTGCTGGTTGCCAATATACAGGCTTTTCTTCGTTTCCCCTATCAATTTCTCCGTTTTCTCATGAACAAGTACATCCGCCAGACGGAACAGGCCAATCTGCGTCCGGTTTGGCTAGCCCCACATTTGACGGCGATGGAGGCAAGCCAACAGCTGCGCCGCGGCTGCACTCATCTCTTTTACATTAAAGACGTCGGGCTGTTGTCGGAGGAGCAGCTCCTGCACGCTCTACTGGTTGAGCACAAGCACAATGTCTCGGTTAGTCAGTTGGTGTGACTCAACGGTTAAGCGTTCCGGCGTTTGGGAACGCTTTTCTTTTTGTGCCTGCTGTGATACGATACCCAACAGTATTTGCGGTCTCGGATCAGGCACAAGGAGGAAAAGGCATTGAAGAAACTGCTGATCAGCGTCACAGGCGATCGAACGCGCGTGGTCATGTGGGAAAACGGCCGGGTGACGGAACTGTACAATGAATCTGAAGAAACGGAACATCAGGTCGGCAATGTGTACCGCGGCCGGGTTGTGGATGTTCTGGCCAGCATGCAGGCGGCTTTTGTTGACATCGGACTCAGCAAAAACGCCTATTTGTACGTGGACGACGCGCTTTCTTCAAACAGGCAGCACGGCATCAAGCCAAACATTCGGGAACTGGTTCGAAGCGGCGAGGAGCGGTATTTCCAGGTAATCAAGGAAGCGACAGGGACAAAAGCGCCGCGTGTCACTACCCAGGTGGGTTTGCCGGGGCGATGCCTGGTTTACCTGCCACAGGAGTCGCAGATTTCCGTTTCACGAAAAATGGAGGACGACCGGGAGAGAACACGCCTGAAGCAGTTGGCAGCCCGACTGTTGAAAGAAGGGGAAGGGGTAATCATCCGTACGCAGGCTGCTGGGACGAGCGAACACCAGCTGGAGGGGGAGCTTTCGTATCTGCGTGAACGATGGCGGGAAGCCGTTGAACAAGGGAAACGGCAAAAGACTCCCTGTCTGATCTACCGGGATGACGATCTGATCGCACGCACGGTTCGGGAACGATTGTCCGACGAGGTGGATGAGCTGACGGTGGACCACCAGCCTGCTTTTCAGAGGGTGAAGGCACTCGTCCGCGCCCTCTACCCTGACTTTATGGACCGCCTCACCTATTACCAAGGCAAGCGGCCCCTCTTTGACCAGTACGGTGTGGATGCCGAGATCGATAAGGCGCTTAAGCGCCGGGTTCCGCTCAAAAGCGGCGGGTACCTGTTGATCGACCATACGGACGCGATGACGGTAATCGACGTGAACACCGGAAAGTTTACCGGGAAAGGTGCTGCCCAACTGGAGGAGACCGTTACCCAGACCAATCTGGAGGCATCGGAGGAGATTGCCCGTCAGCTGCGGCTTCGAGACATTGGCGGGATCGTGATCATCGATTTTATCGATATGAAAGCCCGCGCCAATCAGGAGCGAGTGCTGGAGCGGTTGCGCACAGAGACGGCCAAAGATCGGACTCCCACTCACGTGCTTGGCATGACGCATCTCGGACTGGTGGAGATGACGCGAAAAAAAGTGCGGCAAAATCTCGCCGAGCGGCTGACGGAGGCATGTCCGACCTGCGCGGGCCGGGGAAGGGTGATCACCGTCGGGGAGCTGGCGCTTCGTTTTGAGCAGGAGGTCGCTTCCTTGGCCAAATCGAGTGGTGCGGAGGCGATCGTGGCCGAAGTGCCGCCCCGGCTGATGGAACGCCTTGCCACAGAGCGAGAGCGCATCGAGAGCGGACTGGGGGTACGGATTCACCTGCTGATGCAGGAGCAGCTGCATCTTGAGGAGTACCGCATTCTCTACGTCGGCGACGCCCGGGAAGCGCTGCGCCGCTCCCCCTTGATTGCCAATAAATCACTTGACTAGGCCTGTTTCTTTATGGTAATCTATTGTTTGTCATGCAGCTATGCCTCGATGCATACTGTAACCGCACGAATCAGGTTCCCAAGCCGGTGTTGCAAGATACCGCACCTGTACAGGCGAGTCTGAGTATAGGAGGTGCACACAATGTACGCTATTATCGAAACCGGTGGAAAACAATACAAAGTAGAAGAAGGCGCTGTTATCTTCATCGAGAAATTGCCTGCTGGCGAAGGTGACACGGTTACGTTCGACAAGGTTCTCTTTGTAAACAAAGACGGCAAGGTTACAGCAGGAGCTCCTACTGTAGCTGGTGCAACGGTAACGGGTAAAGTAGAAAAACACGGTAAAGGTCAAAAAATTATCGTGTACAAATACAAAGCCAAGAAAAACTACCGTCGCAAGCAAGGTCATCGTCAACCATTCACCAAAGTTGTGATTGAAAAAATCAACGCCTAATTTGGTGAAGCGATGATTGAAGTGGTCGTTGAACGCACGCAAAACGGTATAAAAGAAGTGACCATTTCGGGACACGCTTATGCGGCCGAGCCCGGTTCGGATATTGTTTGCTCGGCGGTATCCGGGATTAGTCTGGGCACCCTGAATTCGGTTCATCTTCTTCTCGGTGTTACGCCCGATGTTCAGCAGGCAGAGCGGGGCGGCGGGTTTCTCCGCTGGAGTGTACGTCCGCTTGAGGACGCCAAGCTCCATGAGAAGCAACAGCTGTTGGCAGAGAGCATGGTCATTGCCCTGCTGGCTGTAGCCGAACAGTACGGCGAGTATGTTACAGTAAAAGATGCAAAATGGCAAGGAGGTGCCTCATGATGAAAATGCTGTTTACTATGGACCTGCAATTCTTCGCCTCCAAAAAAGGGGTAGGTTCCACGAAGAACGGCCGCGACTCCATCGCGAAACGCCTGGGAACCAAGCGCGGCGACGGTCAATTCGTAAAAGCCGGTAATATCCTTGTACGTCAACGCGGTACAAAGATTTACCCTGGTGCGAACGTAGGCATCGGCGGCGACGATACACTGTTTGCAACTGCAGACGGTATTGTTCGCTTCAAGCGCCTGGGCCGCGATCGCAAGCAAGTTGTAATCGAACCGGTTGCAACACAAGCGTAAATGCCTGAAAAAAAAACCCAGCCTAACCGCTGGGTTTTCTTTATGTGATTTACACAGCTGTGGTACAATGAAAGTTACGGTAGAAAAAAATCTGAGGTCAACTACATCCTCGGAAAGATTATGATGCATGGGTGGGGGAAGATGCGCGACGAGCAAAAGCTGTTTAAACAGCAAACAGACCAGTTGCTGAAAGTGCTTAACCAGCAGCGTCACGACTGGTTGAATCATTTTCAAGTGTTGCTTGGCTACCTGAGACTGGGACGCCCTGAACAAGGAGTAGAATATCTCCAGCGTGTAACCGAGTTGACGTATCAGGAAAGCATGATTGCCCGTATCAACAGCTCGCTCTTGTCCGTATTCTTCCTGACTTTCAACGCCCTGCACACGGATCTGCTGCTGGAGGTCGAGATTGGCAACCAGGTGGACCTCACGGAAGCGGCGGTTACGGAAACGGAGCTGTTCCGGTTTGTGACCGACCTGATTCTGTCAGTAAAAGAGCATGTGAACAGGCATGAGTATGAGCCGGCCAGCATGCTTGTTTCTTTGTTCGCCGATGAACGGGGCATTCACTTCCGATTTGACCTTGCGGGAGGACTGCGTGCATCCGGTTTGGAAGAAGTGGAAAAACTGGTACATAGCAGCAAGCAGCATGCGATGGACGTCGCCGAATGGATACATACGAACGAGGAATGGGTACTGGAAGTAGTGGTTCCAGTGGTGGAAAGAAAGAGGTGACACCATGTTTGTCGATCAGGTAAAAATTTATGTCAAGGGCGGTGACGGCGGTAACGGCGCAGTCTCGTTCCGACGTGAGAAATACGTCCCCCTGGGCGGTCCGGCAGGGGGAGACGGCGGACGGGGCGGCGACGTTGTGTTCGTCGTGGATGAGGGATTGCGTACCCTTGTCGACTTCCGCTATCAGCGTCATTTCAAGGCTCCCCGTGGTGAAAACGGACGCAACAAGAGCATGCATGGAGCCGGTGCGGAAGATCTGATCGTCCGCGTTCCCCCGGGGACAACCGTCTACGATACCGATACCGGAGAAATCATTGCCGACCTGGTGGAGCACGGTCAGCGGGCTGTGATTGCCAAGGGAGGACGCGGGGGACGAGGAAACATCCGTTTTGCCACTTCCGCAAACCCGGCTCCGGAGATTGCGGAAAACGGCGAGCCGGGACAGGAGCGCAACGTTACCCTGGAGTTAAAACTGATTGCTGACGTAGGATTGGTTGGCTATCCGAGCGTGGGCAAATCCACATTGCTGGCAAGCGTTACGGCTGCCAAACCAAAGATTGCGGAATACCACTTTACGACCCTGACACCAAATCTGGGCGTGGTGGATCTGGGCGAGCGCAGCTTTGTCATGGCGGACTTGCCTGGCCTTATTGAAGGAGCGCATGAAGGGGTAGGTTTGGGACATCAGTTCCTGCGCCACGTGGAACGTACTCGCCTGATTATTCACGTGATCGACATGGCGGCAGTGGACGGACGGGATCCGTATGAAGATTTTAGACAGATCAACGAAGAATTGAAGCTGTACAACATCAAGCTGGAAGAGCGCCCGCAGATCGTAGCCGCCAACAAGATGGATCTGCCGCAAGCCCGGGAAAACCTGCAGCGCTTTAAGGAAAAAGTGCCTGATATCAAGGTGTATGAAATTTCGGCAGCGACGAAACAGGGCGTGCAGGAGCTTATGTACGCAGTTGCCGATCTGCTGGAAACCATCCCGGAAAAACCGACCGTCGAGGAAGTGGCCGAGGTGGAAGAACGCGTCGTCTTCCGCGCTGAGCCGGAGCCGATTCCCTTTGAGATTTCCAAAGAGGACGATGTCTTTGTTGTCAGCGGTGAAAAAATTGAAAAGCTTGTTCGCATGACGAATTTAAACAGTTACGATTCCATTCAGCGGTTTGCCCGCTTGATGCGCAACATGGGTGTCGACGAAGCGCTGCGCAAGCGTGGTGCAAAGGACGGAGACACCGTCCGAATCGGCGATTTCGAGTTTGAATTCGTGGAGTGATGATTTATCATCAATCTTGTCAAAACCGCCTCCTTGTGTAAGGGGAGGCGGTTTTTTGCGTGGGAAGGGAAATAGGAAAAAGTGACCATTTTTTGCGGATTTGTATATTGCCGCTACAAAATCGGCAGGGACAAGTCGATAGAAGAAAGGACGGAAGCTTTTTCCGTTACTTTTTCCGAGAGGGGTGCTTGCTCAGTGAAAAAATGGCTTTCGTTTACACTTGTTTTTCTCATGCTCTTTACGTGGATCCCCGTGATCCAGGCCAAAGCGCAGCCGGTTCAGACGGCAAAGGAGCAATCAGGGAAACCGAAGCCTGACAAGCCGGTGAAAGCCAAGAAAGCAAAGGCGAGCGGAACGGTAACGGCAGTGGATGAAGCTGCCGGCAAATTGACACTGGATGCAAAGGGACAACCGCTTGAACTTGTTGTGGACCAGAAAACCAAATTAAAGCTGCCGGGATGGAAAAATCCGACGCTGGCTGACGTTTGGGAAGGCGATTCCGTCAAGGTGGAGTACATGGCGGCGGAAGAAATGCAGAAGGCTATCTCCATTCATGTATCCAAGAAAAAGGGAAGCGTGAATGGAAAGGTGGAGTCGATTGATTTAGAAGCCCAGACCTTTACCGCTGCGGGAAAAACCGTTCAAGTGACGGAGAAGACCGCGTGGAAATGGAAAGGGGAGAAAGGCACGCTGGCTGATCTGCTTCAGGGCGATCAGGTGAGCGTGTCAGGCTACCTCAAGGGAGAGGTGCTTCAGGCGTCATCCATAAAGGTGAAGCGCAGCGGGACCGTCGTGAAGGGAACCGTAGCCTCCGTTGATCTGGAAGCAAGGACGATCCTCCTCGACGATGTGAAGGTTGTTGTGGCAGATGACGCGAAACTTCGTTTGAACGGAGAAGAAGCGACCCTGGAAGAAGTCCTGCCGGGTGACAAGGTAGTGGCAACCGGTCAAAAAACAGGAGACGTGATAACGGCAAAAGTGGTCAGCATTCAGCGGGAACCGGTGAAATGGGAAGGTTCCATCGAAGTTGTCGACGTGACGGCCGGAACCATTACCTTGAACGGACAAGTCATTACGGTAACGGACGACACCAGGATCAAGCAGGATGATCAAGCGTTGACTTTGGCGGATCTTGTGGTTGGTACGCAGGTGGAAGTGAAGGCGATGCAGCAGGGCGAGACGTGGCTTGCACTGAAGATTAAGGTCAAAGAGGAAGACGACGAGGAAGATGACGACGAGAAGAAAGAAGGCGAAGTGGAAGGCAGGGTTGAAGCCATCGATGCTTTTGCCATGACGCTGACGATCCACGGCAAGACCATTCAGGTGACGGAAGCGACCAAAATCAAAGCGGAAAAACAAGAAAACTTCAGCTTTGCCGAAATCCAGGTTGGAGATAAGGTAGAGGCAGAAGGAACCTGGGAAGAAGGCGTCCTGATCGCCCAAGAATTGAAAGTGGAGAATGAGGACGACTGACAAGTGGAGGCATCCCGCCATGATGGTGGATGCCTCTTTTTTGGTGTATAGAATTTATCAATTTGGACATCCCATACAGCCGCTAGAAAAGGGTTCGGGGCCCCGCCCGGCGAAAAAAGGGACCCCACTCGGCTCAGCGATAGCTACCACCGAGTGGGGTGAGAATAGCGAATGCCGGGTGGGTTTTCTTAGGTAATGTTTACCCGTTACCGCTCGGGTCTTCCGTAATATGGGGAGATTGCGCCATCTTTTTTCCTTTCATTTTGTCCCCGAACTGATCGAGATCACTCGGCTTACCCGGGGGATGGTTGTTACGGCGCTCCGATTTGTCTGCTTTGCCGCGTCCTGCCATGTTTTTCACCTCGCTTTTTTCTGAATCTTTACTAGTCTGAACAAACGGAAGCGGATCCATGTAAAAAAATAGCGGAGAAGGATTGTCACAAGGAGAAACATTCGATATAATGTCCCCATTGAATGAACACGTGTTTACTTCAGGAGGACAAATGAAACGAGAAGAAAAATTTTACCTGATCCGTTCCGATATTCTGCCGGAATCAATCGCCAAAACTATTGAAGCGAAAAAGCTGCTTGAATCCGGTGAAGTCGATACGGTAAACGAGGCGGTGGAGCGCGTCGGTTTAAGCCGCAGCGCTTTTTACAAATACAAGGACAGCATTTTCCCGTTCAACGCCATGATGAGGGAAAACATCATGACGATCACGTTTACCTTGGAACACCGCTCCGGCTTTCTTTCCAAGGTGCTGCAATACGTGGCAGAGCAGGGAGGAAACGTACTGACAATCAACCAAACCATTCCGCTGCAGGGAATTGCCAACATCTCCATGTCCGTGGACATGGCGAATTTGAAAGTCTCAAGCACGGAGTTTTTGGATGGATTGCAGGAAATAAACGGCGTGCGCAAAGCGATGATCGTGGGACGCGGATAGAACGCTGACTAATGGGAGGAAAGAGAGATGGAGAAGAAACAAACGGCAAAAGTGGGATTGATGGGATTCGGTACGGTAGGCACGGGTGTGGTGCGCATCATTCAGGGACATCAGGAGGATTTGCAAAAGCAGACCGGACTCGGAATCGAGGTACATAAGATTCTGGTCCAGGATCCGGGGAAATCGCGCAGCATTGATTCCATGAAACACATCATAACCTCTAACCCGAACGATCTGCTGGACGATCCGGAAATTGACATCATCGTCGAAGTCATCGGGGGGATCTCACCGGCCAAGGAGTACATCCTGGCTGCTCTGGAGCGCGGCAAGCACGTGGTGACGGCCAACAAGGACCTGATGGCGCTGCACGGCGGAGAAATTCTGCAAAAGGCACAGGAGAAAGGCTGCGATGTCTTTTACGAAGCGAGCGTGGCTGGCGGCATCCCCATCCTGAGAGCCCTGGTGGAAGGCTTCTCCTCCGACCGCATCACCAAAATGATGGGGATTGTCAACGGCACGACCAACTACATTCTGACGAAAATGAGCCAGGAAGGCGCCGACTACGGAGAAGTGCTGAAAGAGGCGCAGGCACTCGGTTACGCGGAAGCAGATCCGACCTCGGATGTCGAGGGCTTCGACGCAGCACGCAAGATGGCGATTCTGGCGACGCTGGGCTTCCGGGTCCCGATGAAACTGGAGGATGTGGACGTAAAAGGCATCAGCCAGGTATCCAAGGAGGACATCGCCTACGGCAAAAAGCTGGGCTATGAGGTGAAGTTGCTCGGGATTGCCAGACGGGACGGCGAGGCGATTGAGGTGAGCGTGCAGCCCACCATGCTGCCGAAATCCCATCCGCTCGCATCGGTCAACGGCGTGTTCAACGCCGTATATGTACATGGGGAAGCCGTGGGAGAAACGATGTTTTACGGTCCGGGAGCCGGGGAACTGCCGACGGCGACCGCGGTCGTGTCCGACCTCGTAACCGTGGTAAAGAACATGAAGCTGGGTGTAAGCGGACGCGGCATGGTCGCACCGTATAAAGAAAAAATCCTGAAAGAAGACAGCGAAAAGTTCTCCAAGTACTTCCTGCGCATCATTGTCGCTGACAAACGCGGCGTACTGGCGCAAATTACCCAGCTTTTGGCAGACAAAAACATTTCGCTTGTGCAGGTGTTGCAGCAGCCGTACAACGGCGGCACGCAGGCGGAAATCATCCTGGTGACGCACCTGGCAGCCAAATGCGATATGGAAAACGTGCTCAAGCACATGCAGGAAATGGAAATCGTTCATGAAGTGAAAAGCTGCTACCGTGTAGAGGGAGGAGATTCCGAATGAGCAAAAATACCCAATTTGTTGACCAGGCAAGCCGCCAATCGGGAATAATCGCCCGCTACCGCACGTTTTTACCGGTGTCGGAAAAGACCCCGGAATTGAGCCTGCATGAGGGCAACACTCCCTTGATCCACGCACCGTCGCTGTCCAGGCAGCTGGGAGTGGAACTGTATTTCAAATACGAAGGGTTGAACCCGACCGGATCATTTAAGGATCGCGGCATGGTAATGGCCGTGGCCAAAGCGATGGAAGAAGGAAGCAAAACGATCATGTGCGCTTCCACGGGCAACACTTCGGCAGCGGCAGCAGCCTACGCCGCACGGGCGGGCCTCCGCTGCATCGTACTGATCCCGAGCGGAAACATCGCGCTGGGCAAGCTGGCCCAGGCGATTGCCTACGGTGCGGAAGTGATCGCAATCGACGGCAACTTTGACGAGGCGCTGCGAATTGTTCGGGACATTACCGCGCAAGAACCGATCACTTTGGTCAACTCGGTGAACCCTTACCGGATCGAAGGCCAAAAGACAGCGTCCTTTGAGATCTGCGACGCTTTGGGCCAAGCGCCCGACATCCTGGCCATTCCGGTCGGCAATGCGGGGAACATCACCGCCTATTGGAAAGGGTTCAAGGAGTACAACAAAGCCGGACGGATTGACAAGCTGCCGCTGATGTACGGCTTCCAGGCCGCCGGAGCTGCACCGCTTGTCCATGGAGAGCCTGTGCCCAATCCGGAGACGATCGCGACGGCAATCCGGATTGGCAACCCGGCAAGCAAGGAAGGGGCGCTGAACGCCATCCGCGAATCGGGAGGATTGGTGGACAGCGTTACGGATGAGGAGATAGTAGAGGCGTACCAGTTGCTGGCCAAAAACGAAGGAATCTTCTGCGAACCGGCTTCTGCTGCCTCGCTGGCTGGAGTTGTCAAGCTGCGAAAAGCAGGGCGTTTGGCGGACGGGGCCGTTATCGCCTGCGTGCTGACCGGTAACGGACTGAAGGATCCAAACGTCGCGCTGAAACTGGTTGGAGAGGAGCCGCGTGCCGTACCCGCGACCCGTGAGGCCGTAATGGCGCTGATTAAGGAAAAAAAAGCAGGTGAGTGACATCATGAACAATCGACGCGTGCGGGTAACGGTGCCCGCCAGTACGGCCAATCTGGGACCGGGATTTGACGCCGTCGGAATGGCTTTTCAACTTTACTCTACCATTGAGATGCGCGTTAGCGGAAAAACGGAGATCGAACTCCATGGGTCCGAACTGCATGCTCTCCCTGCCGATAAAAGCAATTTGCTGTACCAAGTGGCGGCCCAGCTGTTTCAACAGGCTGGGTTGCCTGCCCCCGAACTGCACATCAAGGCATCCAGTAAGGTGCCTTTGACTCGCGGACTGGGCAGCAGCGCGGCAGCGATCGTCGCGGCGTTGGTGGCAGCCAACAGTCTGGCAGGAGAACCGTTTTCACGCGATCAGTTATTCGACATGGCCAGCCGTATGGAAGGACATCCGGACAACGTCGGCGCTGCGATGTTCGGCGGAATCGTCGTCTCGACGTTACCGGAGAAAGCGGACCAACCGGTTCCCTACGTACGCTTTTCTCCTCCTTCAGGTTTGCGGGTGATGGTTGTCATTCCCGATTTCTGGCTGCCGACGGAACAAGCCCGACACGTCCTGCCGGAGGTATACAGCAAGCAGGATGTGATTTATAATGTTGGTCATAGCAGTTTGCTGGTGGCCGCGTTGGCATACGGCAGACTTGACCTGCTTGCCCAGGCGATGCGGGATCGGCTGCATCAGCCGTATCGCGCCGAACTGGTTCCCGGCCTGACGGAAATACTGGAGGGTGCTCCCGGACACGGAGCGCTGGGTGCCGCCCTGAGCGGGGCAGGCCCGACTATCCTCTGTTTTTACGCCGGAGAGGAGGAGAAAGAGCGACTGCTCTTTTTCGTCGACCAGGTGATGGCGCAAAACGGAATCGCCTATCGTACGATGCTGCTGATACCTGATCAACTCGGCGCGCAGGTGGACTACCTGGAATAGAGAGAGGAACAGGGATAGGAGAAAAGCCATGGAGAAGAAACTTGCCTTTTTGGGCCCCCGGGGAACGTTTACCGAAGAGGCGGCCCGCGCACTGACTGGTCATCAAGGGCTCCGTTATCTGCCCTGCCAGAGCATCATTGATGTACTGAATGCTGTGGCCAAAGAGGATGTGGAGTACGGCGTCGTTCCGATGGAGAATTCCATTGAAGGAACGGTTAATTCAACACTGGATTGGCTGATTCACGAAGTGGACTTGCCGATTATGGCGGAACTGGCCCTGCCCATTTCGCAGCACCTTCTGGTAGCTGAACGGGAGGAACAGCTGGCTCTTTCCTCCATTACCAGAGTGCTGTCACACCCCCACGCTATCGCCCAATGCCACAATTTTCTGCAAACCTATCTGCCGCATGCAGTCATCGAGTACACCAACAGTACGGCCATGGCGGCGCAGATGGTGAGCGAGCATCCCGATGAACCGTGGGCAGCGATCGGCACGCGCCTGGCACCGGAGATCTATCCGCTAGCTTTCGCCCGCCAAAACATCGAAGATTACTCCAACAACTACACCCGGTTTGTACTGGTGGGGCAACACCCGATGGAGCTGCCTGATTCTCCGAAAGAGAAAACGACCATTCTGGTTACGCTGCCGGAAGATTTTCCGGGAGCGCTCTATCAAGTGCTGGCCGCCTTCGCATGGCGCAAAATCAACCTGTCCCGCATCGAATCTCGCCCGACGAAAAAAGGGCTGGGCAGCTATTACTTCGTCATTGATATCGAACAGAAAATGGATGAGGTATTGCTCCCGGGCGCGTTCGCTGAAATCGAAGCGTTGGGCTGCCAGGTTCGCCAGTTGGGGACATATCCGTTCTACTTGCAGAAAGTCACCTCGTAGCAGGTGGCTTTTTTGGTGTATAAGAATTAATAAATTTGGACATCCCATACAGCCGCTAGAAAAGTGTTCGGGACCCCGCCCGGCGAAAAAAGGGACCCCACTCGGCTCAGCGATAGCTACCGCCGAGTGGGGTGAGAATAGCGAATGCCGGGTGGGTTTTCTTACGCCCGTAACTGTCCAGTAACAGTCTCTGTGTCTGATCGCGCAGGGACGAATGTTATGAAAAAGTTGGGCGCATGCCCGATCCTCCCCTGTGAGCAAAACGCCTATGGGTGCATACCATGGTAGGGAGTTTTCGAGAGGGAGGAGAATCATCCAGTGAAAATTCACGTAGTGCAAAAAGGCGATACCATGTGGAAAATCGCCAAGAAATACGGCGTCGACTTCAAAGAATTGCTTCGCCTGAACAGCCAAATCAAAACCCCTGACGTAATTTATCCCGGAGCGAGAATCAAGATTCCCACTAGACGGGTACCGGTACGACCGCGCGATACTGAATCGCCTGGGGGAGGGCAGTCCTCCTCCGTGAAGGAAATGCCCGTTCCAGAGTCAAAGGAAGCGCCGATCGTTCCGCCGGAAATTGAACGTCGTCCAATGGAAGTGGAAGAAGAGGACGAGTTCGAGATTCAAGCGGAGATGCCTGCCCTTCCCGAAGCGCCTGTCACGCCGCCGCCGGTACAGCCCAAACCGATGATGCCTCAGATGCAGCCGCAGATCCAGCAGCGCCCAATGATGCCGCAAATGCTGCCGCCGGTACAGCCGAATCCGATGATGCCGCAAATGCTGCCGCCGGTACAGCCGAATCCGATGATGCCGCAGATGCAGCCGCAGATCCAGCAGCGTCCGATGATGCCGCAAATGCTGCCGCCGGTACAGCCGAATCCGATGATGCCGCAGATGCAGCCGCAGATCCAGCAGCGTCCGATGATGCCGCAAATGCTGCCGCCAGTACAGCCGAATCCGATGATGCCGCAGATGCAGCCGCAGATCCAGCAGCGCCCGATGATGCCGCATATGATGCCGCAAATCCAGCAGCGTCCATTCGTGCCTGAACAGCCATGTCCGCCTTGCAGTCCCCCTCCGCGGATGATGCCGATGCCGTACTCGGTTCCATGGTGTCCGCCGATGCCTCATTCATTCATGCCGATGCACCCGAACCGTCCACTGATGATGCCGTCATACGAGTACCCGTCCTCTTCGTACGAATCGTCCAGCGACGACTACGGACAACCAAGAGGGCAGAGCACTTCATCCATGGAGATGTACTATCATCACCACTATATGCCGCCTTACCACTATCAGGCAGGACAGATGAACAGACCCCCCGGTACTATGAACAGCCCGATGTACCCTTCTTCCCAACACATGCCGGAAATGCCCGACCGAGATGTATGGCCCGATTGGGAGCATGGGTACGATGAATCCTCCTCTTCTTCATGAGGAGTCATTGAACATGCGGTTCCTTCCTTCTCTTGAAAAAGCTTTTCGCTGTCATATACATGGGGTTAAGCCTCGGCGTAATGTCTTTCTCGTCAAAACAGACCGGGGCAACTGGATTGTCAAAGGTTACAAGCAGCTTGAGAAAGCAGAGTGGGTGACACAACTCGCCCAGGCATTGCAAGAGAAAGGATTCACTCACACGGTTCACTACTTGTCAGATTCCTCGGGAGAAAAAATATTTCCTTACAACGATCGCTACTTCACAGTGATGAAGGCAATTGACGGAAGGGAGTCAAACAACGCTTCGCTGTACGATGTAAAAAAAGCAGCCACGACCCTCGCCCGGTTCCATGCCGCCGCCAAGGATTTCCCGGCTCCCTCTGTCACGTACGAAGGGAAGCCTGCTTTGCTGGACAAATGGGAAACCAGAATGGAGCAGTTTGAACGAATTATTTGGGATGTGGAACAAAGAGGACCGCAAAACCGTCTTGAACAGATTATTCTGCAAATGGCGGAAGAAATAAAACAGGATGGCCGCGAAGTGCTGCAATCGGCTTACAAGTTGCCGCTTTTGCCGGAGATGTTTGCATCAATCGAAACGGGAACACTTGCTCACCGGGATGTAGCCAGCCATAATTTTTTGGTGACGGAGCGGGGAAGCTGTTATCTAATCGATTTGGATACGGTGGGGCACGACATGCAGCTCGTCGATCTGGTGCAGTTTATGGGCCGGATGCTCCTGCTGCAGGCATACAGCGTCCATTCCTTCCTGGAGGCAATCGAGGCCTATAGCAAAGTCCATTATGTAAGTGATACGCAGATCTGGATGATTCACCAACTGCTCCGCTATCCTGATAACTTCCTTCGCGAGGTTACCGGCTTGTACGCCAACCGCCCTGGCTATCACCTGCGAGGCGTGCTTCAACTGGTGCAGATGGAAGTTAGACTTCGACAGGAGCGACAGGCATTTTTGAAGGCGGGAACGTCCATCTTTCAGCGGTCCCCGTGGGGAGAGTATCACTTTGTCGGATAACGATAAAAAAGCTGATGACCAGTGTCATCAGCTTTTTTCATTAAAACGGGCTTATTTCTTGGACAGATCGATGAAGTATTTGGCAAAGCCGCTATCCAAAGTGGAGATGTACTTGATGTGCGGCAGTTGTTCCGCAAACGCTTTTGCATCCGGAGAAGTGGTAAACGTTACGTTTGCTTTTCCGTTGATCGGAGCAAAGGACCAGTTGTTGTCAGCGGATGGGTTGATGGTCTTGTTTGCCAGGATGTAGTCAATCACGATTTGACGGTTTTCGTCCGGAGAGTCGATCACGATGTTTTTGCCGTCCAGACCCGGGAAGTTGCCGCCTCCGCCTGCGCGGTAGTTGTTGGTAACGACGATAAACTTGTCTTCCGGTTTTACTTTTTTGCCGTTGTACATCAGGTTTTTGATGCGGTTTGCTTTTTCGTTAACCAGTTTTCCGTCTTTGTCGTAACGGGATGGCTCAGTCACGTCAATTTGATAGGTGACGCCGTCGATTACGTCAAAGTTGTAGGTCGGGAACGCATCGTTGATCAACGCTTGTTCGAGGTTGAGCGAAATCTTGAAGGTTGATTCCAGAAGACCGATTGGCAGATGCAGTTTGCCGTTTTCTACTTTTGCTGCTACAGCTACTTTTTTGCCGTTGGCAACAGCGTCTTTCGCGCCGAGGACATACGCCAGAGTACCGGCGTCGTTTTTCAGCGTCACTTGCTTCGTTTTCGCATCAAACGACAAGGCCAGCTTCGCTTCTCTTGCTGCGTCACCGACGGCAACCAGGTCAGCCGGGTCCTTTTTGGTGGAGATTTGGTTGAACTGACCGGCAGAGCGTTCCAGCCATTCCTGAACGGTTGCACCGTTGACGAGAACCGCTTTCAATGTGTTCGGATAAATGTACAGATCCGCTACGTTCTTAATGGCGATGGTTCCAGCCGGAATGTTGGTGTAGTACGTAGCACCGCCGCGGCCGCCTGCCTTGAACGGAGCGCCTGCAGAAAGGACTGGAATGCCGTCGTACTCGGTACCTTTGATATTTTTCTCGACGAACCATTTTTGAGCGTTGGTTACGATCTGGATGGACGGATCGTCTTGAACCAGGGCAAAGAAGCTGTGAATAGGAGCAGTGGTTGTACCGACTGCAGAGCGTACCCACTCCACGGTGTGATCATGGTCATCCTTAACCGCATCCACGATCGACTGGTCAACATCAGCCAGCGATTTCTTGTTGGTCTTGTCGTAGATCGGACGTGCCTGGGAAATGGAGTCGACTACTTTCCATTTGCCGTCAACTTGCTGCAGTGTCAGGTCGATCACGCCCAGGTGGTTGCCCCAGAAGCCGGGCATCACCGCCGGAACGCCGTTGACCGTTCCTTTTGCGTTGTCAACACCTTCGATTTGATCAAATCCTGCTCCGGGGAATACGCTGTGGGAGTGTCCGAAGAGGATGGCGTCGATGCCTTCCACTTTGCTCAGCTGGTAGCTGGCGTTCTCCAGGTTGGCTCCGCCTTCTACGTTGCCCAAGCCGGAGTGCGGAACGGCAACAATGATGTCAGCGCCTTTTGCTTTCATCTCCGGAATGTATTTTTTCGCTGTTTCCACGATGTCTTTGGCAATTACCTTGCCTTCGAGGTTGCTTTTGTCCCACACCATGATTTGCGGCGGAACAAAACCGATTACGCCGACTTTCAGATTCACGTCCTTGCCGCTTTCGTCCTGAAAGGTCTTGTCCAGAATCAGATACGGTGTAAAGTAGTTCTTATCGTTGGCAGGATCGTTGTCCTTGTCATCTACGTAGACGTTGGCGTTTACATAGGGGAACTTTGAACCTTTCAGGCTGCGCTGGAGATGCTCCAAGCCAAAGTTAAACTCGTGGTTTCCGATGTTTCCTGCATCGTAGTCAAGCAGGTTCATCGCCTTGTAGACCGGGTGGGTTTCCCCGTCTTGCAGCGGATCTACTTTCGCTACGTAATCTCCGAGCGGGTTGCCTTGAATCAAGTCGCCGTTATCAAACAGCAGGCTGTTTTTCGCTTCCTCACGAGCCTTCTTGATCAAGGTAGCCGCTTTTGCCAGTCCGAACTCGTCCGTTGCCTTGTCCTGGTAATAGTCGTAGTTGACGATGTTCACATGGATGTCCGTTGTTTCCAGGAGACGCAATTTCAACGTGGATCCGGTGTTGGCCATAACCGGCGTGAGCGGGAAGGCCAGCGCACCAAACGCGAGCGATGCTGCAAGGAGACTGCCGACAACTTTCTGCTTGCACACTTTCTTCATTCGTCCATTTCCTCCAAAAAATAGAATAGATTCCAAACAAAAATATTTTATCACAATATTAAGAGAAAAAGGAAATACATTTGCTAATTTTTGTTGGAATGATGTGAAAATTGAGCCCTTCGCGGGTATATTTGCATACTTCCCTGGCGAAACTAGGAAAAAACGCACGTGAAGGAGTTCTTTGCCATATGAAACGACGCTCGCTGTTTACATGGATTTTGGGCATGGTGTCTATAGCCGTGATTGCGGCGGGTGCCCTCCAGACCCTTTCGGGTAAAGACGGTGGTCAGGGAGTAACCCCGCTCCGTTTTTTCACGGGGGATGACGCTGTTGAGGTGACGGCACAACCGTTCGAGCTGGTGCTGGCCCGAACCTATCTCTGCGGTATGAAAGAGGAGGAGCGCAAGCCTGTACCTGCTGAAAAATTGGCGCAGCTGCTCACCGAATACAACGGCTGGGAAATTATCTCGGCGGATGCAAGCAAGGTGATCCTGCTCAAACGGGAAAACGATATCTCACCCAGCTGCAAGGCAAACGGATACTTCGGCTTGTCTGGAGAAGGGGTGTTGACGCTGTTTAACGGACTGCCCTCCGGACAGGAAGTGATCCAGACGTTCTATCAGATCGACACGGCAAAAATGGAGGCCAGTCTGCCGAAAGAAGTAGTGGAATCGCTGAAGAAAGGCATTCGCGTAAAGGATTTGGCCGAATACAACAGCGTCTTGTCGACGTATGAGGAATTCCAGGAGGAAGACTAGCCCCAATGAAAAGAGCGCTGCAAAACGTTTCCGTTCATTGGAACATGGAGGCGTTCTCTTTGCTCCGCTTCGTTGCCAGCCCGCCAGGGTTTTATCTGTCCGCTCCGAGACGATCCACGGGGCGAGAGGGTTTCACAAGGAAGGGAGACTAACGCCCTTTTATCCCCCGTTAACTGTTGGCCAATACGGTTTGTTTTCTGCTTTTTCCGTTGTAGACCCCGCCGATCCAGACTGACAGCTTCGTCATACTTAGGAAATGGGTGAGGATCGCAGTACAGACTGTCGTCGCCGCATAGAGAAGTACCATGCCGCCTGTTCCCGACCAGAGACGGGTGAGCAGGGGGATTTTTCCAGCGGATACGACGAGGATACTTAAAAGCAGCGGATGCAAAAGAAAGATCATGAAGGAATGGACTGCCAGCCAATCCAGCCAGCGACCCCAGCGCTTTGCTGTCTGTTTCAGCTGCAAAGCGAGCGCGTAGAAGAAGAAGAAACTGGTGAAGCAATACAGCATGACGCTTGGTTTGATAGACGACGCTTGCGTCAGGGTCAGCTGGCTGTCCACTGTCAGTACGGCGAAGCTGAGAAGCCACAAAATGCCGAGAGAAACGGCCCGTCCTGCCAGCCTCTCCTGCCAGTGTTCCTTTTCCCTGGCAGCGTACATGCCGAAGACAAAATAAAACAGCCAGAGCGGAAACAAACTGACGTACGGGATCCCGATGCCAGGAAGTACGATCACACCCAGTTGATGAAGATAAATCATCGTTTGGGCGAAAAGAGTCAGCGCGCCTGAACCCAGGACAAGCCAAGCCGCGCGTTTCTCCAGCCACGTCCGAAGCAGCGGATACAGAAAGTAGAGCTGCAGTATGATCAGGAGAAAGTACAGGTGGACGTAACCGGTCCCCTTGAGTAGATGCTTGACAGCATGAGAGAGCGGGCTCACCCAGTCACCCGCTAGCCAGGCGCTCCATTCCTTGCGGGAGCTGTACAGCGTGTACAGGATTGTCCAGAGCACGTATGGCAAGAGGATTTTTTTACATCGTTTTTGCAAAAAACCAGTGTACGACATCCGGGGGCGCCCCAGGTCCACAAAGTACAAAAGGAAGCCGGACAGAATGACAAACAGCGGTACGGCATAGCGCATACCCTGATTCCACAGGTATGCGAGCAGGTTGCTTTGCGCAAAGCCAGCTGTCACGTGGATGGCAATCACCGAAAGGGCGGCGAAAGCACGCATAATGTCGAACTCGCGCAGACGTTGATCCATGAAAAGATACCTCTTCTCTCCCGATATTTACCGGTCTTTGTACGTTCTAAACAGAAATTGTACCATCGGAGAGCAGAGAAGGGTCAAGATTGAATTGCCAATCCTGTCATTTTCCACCGATCAAACAGCGATCCCCTGGTGAATTCAAACACCCAGAACGCTTTTTTGCTCCCCCAGCTCACTGTGCAGAAAATCCACTCGGACCCTTATATCCGCTGTCAGCGGGTGTACGTTTTCTGCAGGTATTTCACGGATCACCCTTCTGACGGATGTCACGCGGGACAGCACCTGCGGAAGCGCAAAGTCGCTTGCGATCATTTTCAGGCTGGTAGGATCGTTTTCGTTCAGCGAGGTAAGAAAATAATCGACCAGCCGTTGTGGAGCGGCATTCATCACCGTTTCGGGGAGCTTGCCTGACGCCTTTACAATCATCAGACTGTGGCTGGGGTCGGGCTCTTTTCGAAGATGAGTAGAGCTGCCGTAAAAGTGGATGCAAAAGTGACCGGGGAACTGGTTGCCGGCGATCGCTCCGGCACCATGCGGCATTCCATGCATGGAAGCGGCATAGTAGCTGCCGTTTACCCGAACGAGAATAGCCCGCCGCTTCCAGCTCCACTTTCCATGGTAGATTCTTTTCATCGTTTTGGTATCGGTACTGGTCAACGGCTGTACGTCAGCGTGACGACTGCCGGCCCTGCGCTGCACGCGAAATTGCTCCCCTGTTTCCAGGTCAATCACAGTGGCGTAGCTCATCCGACGAAACTCTTTGCGTACCTGCTCCCAGTGAAGCAGTCGGCCAAAATGGGCTTGTTCCGCCCGCTCCACCCATTTTGTCAGCTGATTCGTGAGGGGAGGGGAAAGCAGCACAAGCCGATGACGCTTCGTTTCAAACAGGTGAGACATGGTGTCGAAGACAAATGTCTGCTTGCCGATTGCGATGGTGGCTCGAATCAATTCCGGGGTTTGTGTTGTCGGAACCCTTCGGCAGCGCAGCAGCCGGACAGGCAAGCCGTCTTTTTCACTCAGCTTCAGGGTGGAAACAAAAGCAGAATCCGGTGAAACGGCTACAGTTATGGTCATGGTCTCCCTTTTCTTTGCGGCGTCCACAGGAGGAACCGTAACGGCGAGAAGGAGCAGAATGAAAAGAAATTTGTACAAGGAGATCGCACCTCCATACGTTAGTGTGTTCCGTTCGAGAAAACGACCGCGGGTCAAATCTTGCCATCATAATCAAGCAAATCATACGCCATACTGTTTCCATACGGCGTATAAGGAGGAGTCTTTCAGCATGTCTTCGATGCCGCGGGGAAGCTACAAAGACCAATTTCACCAGCGTTTGTACGTTCAGTTGAACCAGGGGCACAACAAGTTGGACTATCGCCGGTTGAACCTCATCCGCGAGAATATGGTGGAAGGCGTAGACCAATACGCTCACATGCAGCATGACCTGTCTGATGCGCTTGGCATGAACAAACACTAGGTGACGCCGTATGACCTGACCCGATGAGGGTTGGGTTTTTTTAGTGTATAAGGAATTTATAAATTTGGACATCCCATACAGCCGCTAGAAAAGGGTTCGGGGCCCCGCCCGGCGAAAAAAAGGACCCCACTCGGCTCAGCGATAGCTACCGCCGAGTGGGGTGAGAATAGCTAAAGTCGGCTGGGTTTTCTTATCGTGTAGGAAAGTTTAAGGGCTTCACCGTGAGAAAGCGTCCTGAAATAAACTTTCCGGAACGCATAAAAAGTTTCCTCTAACGAAGAACCAGCTTCTTCGAGAGGGCTTCAATCGAAGCTTTTTTTATGTGGGTTTGCTATGTCGGGTGGGTTCATGGAAATGCATGTTCGCTTTTCGGGTGGAGTATGGTACAGTAGGAGGGACGAAAAACTTGCAAGCGGAGAGTGGGCTATGCGCATTATCGGAATTGACCCCGGCATCGCCATTGTGGGGTTTGGCATTCTGGATAAACGGGGAAGCCAGCTTCTTCCCGTCCAGTACGGCATCATCCAGACGGAAGCAGGCCTGTCAGTGCCCTTGCGGCTGAGACAGGTATTTGAAGCCGTGCAAAGCCTGCTTGAGACTTACCGTCCGGAAGAAATGGCGGTCGAGAAACTGTTTTTCAACAAAAACGTCACCACGGCCTTTACCGTGGGGCAGGCGCGGGGAGTGATCCTGCTGGCCGCCGAGCTGGCGGGGGTTCCTGTATATGAGTACACGCCGATGCAAGTGAAGCAGGCCGTTACCGGCTACGGCGGAGCAGAGAAAAAGCAGATTCAGGAAATGACGCGAACGCTCTTGAAACTGAAACAGGTCCCCAAACCGGACGACGTGGCCGATGCTTTGGGAATTGCCATAACACACGCGCAGTTTCGAACGTTTATCTCCTTATCGGAAGGGGTGCGGAAATGATAGATTTTGTGGAAGGTACGCTTGTCTATCTCGATGCCGAATACATAGTAGTGGAAGCGGGCGGGATCGGCTATCGGCTGTTTTGCCCCAACCCGTACCAGTTCGTCCAGCACGAGGGGACGAAAACCAGACTGTTCACCCATCACCACGTCCGGGAAGACGCCATTCTTCTGTACGGGTTTGCCTCCCGGGACGAACGCGACCTGTTCCGGAAGCTGCTCGACGTAACCGGCATCGGGCCCAAGGGGGCTTTGGCCATTTTGGCCTCGGCATCCCCGGAACAAATCGTGATGGCGGTTCAACAGGAAAACGTCACGTATCTCACGAAGTTTCCTGGCATCGGCAAAAAAACGGCACAGCGGATCATCCTTGACTTGAAGGACAAGCTGACCGGCTATACACCGTCTGCCATCCTGACCGTGGCTGCCGCTTCCCAAAAGACAGGTGAACAAGCCGCTTCCCATCTAAACGAAGCGTTGGAAGCCTTGGCTGCACTCGGGTACTCCGAAGCGGAACTGCAAAAAGTAAGGAACCCCCTCGCGGAACAGGCGAGGGAGGGTGCAGGCGTGGAACAGCTGATCAAGCAGGGATTGGTCCTGTTTAGCAGATAGGGGTGAAGGATTTGGATCAGCGCATCATTACGACACATATGAACTGGGAAGAGGATGTGGCGGAGCTTAGCCTTCGCCCCCGTTACCTGGCGGAATACATTGGACAGCAGCATGTAAAAGATAACCTTAAGGTCTTTATTGAAGCCGCAAAAATGCGCAAGGAGGCATTGGACCACGTCCTTCTGTACGGTCCGCCCGGGCTTGGAAAAACCACCCTTTCCCAAATCATTGCGAACGAACTGGGAGTCAATATCCGCACGACGTCCGGTCCGGCCATTGAACGGCCGGGGGATCTGGCGGCGATTTTGACCAACCTGCAGGAAGGGGACGTTCTGTTCATTGACGAAATTCACCGTCTCAACCGAAGCGTGGAAGAAGTGCTGTATCCTGCGATGGAGGACTACGCGCTGGACATCGTCATCGGCAAAGGACCGAGCGCCCGCAGCGTGCGTCTGGATCTGCCGCCGTTTACCCTGGTGGGAGCGACCACGCGGGCTGGCATGCTTTCGTCGCCGCTCCGGGACCGCTTCGGCGTGGTGAACCGCCTGGAATTTTACACGGTGGAAGAGCTGGCTTTCATTGTGACGCGTGCGGCTGACATTCTGCAAATCGGCATTCAGGAAGGCGGGGCGTCGGAAGTCGCCAGGCGGTCGAGAGGAACCCCCCGCGTCGCCAATCGCCTCTTGAAGCGGGTGCGTGACTTCGCTCAGGTACAGGGCGAGGGGATCATCACGACGCAGATCGCCCGCGAAGCGCTGGAACGGCTTCAGGTGGATGCATGCGGTCTTGATCACATTGATCACAAGCTGCTATTGGCCATTATGGACAAGTTTGACGGAGGCCCGGTAGGATTGGACACGATCGCGGCGACGATCGGTGAGGAATCGCAGACCATCGAAGACGTGTGCGAACCTTATCTGCTGCAAATCGGTTTCATGCAGCGAACGCCGCGGGGACGGGTCGTGACACCGAGTGCCTATCAACACTTTGGTCGGGAGATGAAAGCGTGAATCCGGTTGCAAAGCTATTGATTATCGGGGGCATCGTTCTCGTCGTGATTGGATTGCTCTGGCAGGTGGGAGGAAGGTTTTTGCCGCTGGGGCGATTGCCGGGCGACATCGTGGTGGAAAAGGAAAACATGCGGTTTTACTTTCCGGTTGTCACGTGCATCGTGATCAGTATCGTGCTGTCGTTGATCAGCTACTTGTTTCGGTTGTTCAAGTAAGATGGACAAGTTTGACGGAGGCCCGGTAGGATTGGACACGATCGCGGCGACGATCGGTGAGGAATCGCAGACCATCGAAGACGTGTGCGAACCTTATCTGCTGCAAATCGGTTTCATGCAGCGAACGCCGCGGGGACGGGTCGTGACACCGAGTGCCTATCAACACTTTGGTCGGGAGATGAAAGCGTGAATCCGGTTGCAAAGCTATTGATTATCGGGGGCATCGTTCTCGTCGTGATTGGATTGCTCTGGCAGGTGGGAGGAAGGTTTTTGCCGCTGGGGCGATTGCCGGGCGACATCGTGGTGGAAAAGGAAAACATGCGGTTTTACTTTCCGGTTGTCACGTGCATCGTGATCAGTATCGTGCTGTCGTTGATCAGCTACTTGTTTCGGTTGTTCAAGTAAGAGAGCAGGAAACCCGCTCACCCGTTTCAGAAAGGTGAGCGGGTTTTTTTAAAAAAAAGCTCGATTCGAGCCTCGGAGACGATGTTGTGCAGGGCAAGCTGCTGAATTTCCGTTTCGAACAGGACGAGCTCTAAAGAGACGACGTCTTCCGGCAGCGGTTGTGCAATCGTTAGCGAAAATTCGTTTTCTCCCGATTCGTACTCACGCGGAATCGTGCTGGAATCGAATGTGTAGATGCGCCCCTTGTCGTCGGTGAGCAAGAAGCGGCTGGTCTCAACAGCCCCCGTTTCGCTGGTAACCAGCATGCTTACCCTGCGCGTCTGGTCATCAATTTGAACACCTGTTACCTGATAGGTTAGCCCGTCGCTCTCAATCATGCCGGAGATGTGGTCCACCTGTGCGGTGAGCTGGTGCTTGGCGTTGAGAGCAACCGGAGCCGGCGCTTGAGATGGCAAGGAAAAGTGCTGTTCCATCACCTGCAGGCTGTCAGGCAGGGTGCCTGCAGGAATCATTGCCGTTTCTTCCGAAGTTACGGCATAGCGGCAGATACTGTTTTGGTACGTCTCGCATGTGCCCTCTTCCCATAGAACTTTGTCCAATAAGAACGTTTTGCCCCGATAGGTGATGGTAGGAGAAAGTTTTTTGGATATGTACGTGTAAACCTGTTGGGCGTTTACCTGAGACTGTATGACGACGTACAATTTGCCCTTATCCCAACCGATCCCTTCGATGGTGATGTCGGTGTCAAACGGCCGGTTTGGATAGCTGTATTTCACTCGCTTCGTGTCGCCGACCGGATAAAATTCATCCAATTGATCATGCAACAACGCAGACGACGGAGCGATGCGGGGACCAAACACCGCAAAGCCGCATCCGCCGAGAAGAACCCCGAGCAACAGGATAAACGCAAAACTTACAGGTACAAGTCGGCTTGTTCGCATAGCTCCTCCTACAAATGACAGATTCATAACTGCTTTTCCATCATACACGGCAATCATTAATCAAAAATCAAAAATTGCTAAAATTTTCTAAACGGACTCTTTTCGTTCTTCAGACCCAATTTCCCTTTCAGGGCAGGAAACGGAAGGGAAATTGTCGAAAAAACGTATGCGTACATATTGACATTCGACAAAAGCATGCGGGAGAGGAAGAACGAAGAACATGTGGAAGAAATGGATGGGCAGAATTCTTTCAGCCGGCCTGTTGACCGCAGCCATTGCGGGAGGGGCTGCGCCTGCGGAGGCGGCTGCCAAAAACATACGGGTTGCTCTGTTTATCGATATCGGAAAAGGCTATCGCGGCGTCGTTCCAACGGTGACGCTGACCAGTGAAAAAGGGATGGAGATTACGGCAGGCGGGAAAGACGGAAACGTCCGACTGCCGTCACTGGGAGGTGACAGCACGCGTTTTCGCGTAGACGAATATCACCTGCTCGTGATGGAAACAGGAGATTTGATTCGGGCGCAGCAGGTTGCCCAACAGCTTAGCCAGCGCAAACTGGATGCCGCGATTCAGGTGGAGATGCGCGGCGCCACCCCGGTTTATCAGGTGGTGAGCGGCACGTTTGACTCTTATCAAGCGGCTGCGGCGCAAGCGCGGACCGTGGCTCAGTCCGGCGGCCTTCAGCCTGTCGTAAAAGGCACGTTTCGCCTGGAAGCAGGGAAGTTCGGCAGCTTGAAAGAGGCCCAGGATTGGGAGAATGCCTTTGAGGTGTCGGGAATCTCCGCTCACACCGTGCTGCTTGCAGACAGTGGCAAAGTGGCGTATGCTGTCTGGATTGGCGACGAAGCGAGCAAAGACGGGGCGAATCGTTTGGCGCAAGCCGCAGAAGCAGCTTTTCCCGCTTTTTCCTATCGTGAGCCCAGCAGCCGCTCTTACGTCGTCTTGAAAAAAGATGTAGTGGCGGTCGGGGGCGAAACCGAAACAGTGTGGAAGTACGCTTTTTCACCGCAGATCAAGCTTACGGTGGAGCCGAAAAAAGGGGGCTTTGTTCCGCTGATTGGCGTGGAAGAAAGGGAACGCAGGAAATACCGCGGAACGATAGAGCTTTCTGAGTATAAAGGACACCTTACCGTGGTCAACGAATTGCCGATGGAGCAGTACCTATACGGCGTTGTGGGTTCAGAGATGGTAACGGGATGGCCGATGGAAGCGCTGAAGACACAGGCGGTACTGGCACGTACGCGTGCCGTCAGTCAAGGCAACAAGTACGGGATAGCAAACCTGTCTGACACGGTATTTGAGCAGGCTTATTACGGCTATGCGCGGGAGGCGGCTGATATCCGCAAGGCAGTTGATCAGACTGCGGGAGAAGTAATCAAGTACAGAGGCAAGGTAGCCGAGTCCTTTTTCTATTCCAACGCCGGCGGCATGACTTCGGACGGTACGGAGGTGTGGGGGAATCCCGTTCCGTACCTCAGGCCGGTGATGAGCGACGACAGCTACCCGTTGGAAAAAGCGCCGATCTGGTACCTGGTCTCGCTGCAGGACGGATCCATCGGCTATCTTCGCAGCGACCTGGTGACAGTTTCCGGTTCCCTCAATCCGATGGGACTGCAAATGGGAATGGTCAATACCGACAACACCAACTTCCGCTCCGGTCCGAGCACTGCGTATCATCGGGTACTGGGCACGCTGTCCGCGGGGACGGAAGTAACGATTATTCAGCAGGAGGCGGAGGAAAACGCATATGCCTGGACGCGCGGACCTTACACTTCTGATGAAGTGACCGCGATGATCAATGCCAGTCAGGATCGCAACAAGGCTCCGCGTCTTGCCGGCCCTGTGGAATGGCTGCGCGTCACTCAGCGGGGACCATCGGGACGAGTGCTGCAGATGGAAGCAAACGGGATGGTGCTTGCCGCTTCTTCGCCAGATGCCCACCGCTCCATTTTCAGCCAGGGAGGCAGTTCCCTTCGCAGCACCAAATTCGAGGTGGAGGAGACCGGTACCTTTACGGTCTTGGGGGCGAACGGACAGCAGCGTTCATTCCCGCAGGCCGGCCACGATCTGCAGGCAATCGGCGCGGACGGCCTGTCCCTCTCCGCCAACGGCTACAATCATCAATTTGTCCTGTACAACGCGAACGGAGATTGGCGCGTAGCCACCAAGCAGCAGTCCTTCGTCTTCCGGGGCACCGGCTTCGGCCACGGACTGGGAGTCTCGCAGTTCGGTGCCAAGGCCATGGCAGAGAATGGGTATGACTACAAGGAGATTTTGCAACACTACTATCAGGATGTAACGATCGAGGACTAATCTAGGAATCAAGGAGTCGTAATTGTGGACGTTCAACAATTTGATTTTGATTTGCCGGAAAGGCTGATTGCCCAACACCCCCTGGAGGAGCGAACGGCTTCAAGGCTGCTCGTCCTGGACAAACAGACGGGAGAAATCAGTCACAGACAGTTTGTTGATTTGATCGAGTACCTGCGGCCTGGAGACGTTCTGGTGCTAAACGACAGCCGGGTGCTGCCGGCCCGGTTGATCGGCGTGAAAGCGGGTACAGGAGCAAACATTGAGGTATTGCTCCTGAAATCTCTGGGGGAAGATCGCTGGGAAACGCTGGTGAAACCAGGCAAGCGAATGAAACCGGGCACGGAAGTGATTTTTGGCGACGGATTGCTTCGCTGCGTATGTGAAGATGTGACAGAAACCGGCGGTCGAATCGTCCGGTTTTCCTACGAGGGCATTTTTTACGAAATCCTCGAACGTCTAGGTTCCATGCCGCTTCCGCCATACATCCACGCGCAGTTGGAAGACAGGGAACGCTATCAGACCGTGTACGCCCGGGAGCGGGGGTCGGCGGCCGCACCCACCGCCGGCCTTCATTTTACAGCGGAATATTTGCAACGGATCAAGGAAAAGGGCGTCCTGATTGCCTACCTTACCCTGCATGTTGGCTTGGGAACCTTCCGTCCCGTAAGTGCGGATACGGTGGAAGAGCACGTGATGCATGCGGAGTACTACGACATCCCGCCGGAGACGGCAGAAGTGATCAATGCCGCCAAGGCGAATGGCAACCGCGTGATCGCCGTGGGAACCACGTCATGCCGAACACTGGAGACAGTCGGCAGGGATCACGGCGGAAGGGTGGTCGCGAGCTCCGGATGGACCGACATTTTTATTTACCCGGGGTATCGTTTTCACGTCATTGACGGCTTGCTGACCAATTTTCACCTGCCCAAGTCAACCCTGGTGATGCTGGTGAGCGCCCTGGCGGGAAGGGAACACGTGCTTCATGCATACAAAACCGCGATTCAACATGAGTACCGCTTCTTCAGCTTCGGCGACGCCATGTTGATTCTGTAACACAAAAAAGCCCTTGAGCACTCAAGGGCTTTTACGTTTTTGGTGAATTTACAATAAATCCGCTTTGCTGATTTTCACTTTGCCGTCAGGGAACAGGAGCACAACGTCGGTGCTGGTCTCCTGAAGCACCATTCCCAGCGCAGGGTAAATGAATTCCGTACCCTGTTTTTTTGTTTTCACCTGAATTTTTTGACCAAATGTAAACATCATGACCAACACCCGCCTTTACCATTGTTTTTTGTTTTTGTCCATAAACTTTACAAAAACTTAACAAAGAATTAACTATATTTACATTATAGTAGGATCGCAAAAAAAGGCCAGCTTTTTTTTCGTGTGTACCGCAGCGACTTTTCTTGTGAAACCTTGCCAGTTTCTATATAATAGGGGGGACTTACAACAAGAGCCTGAGGAGTGCAAACGATTGGCTGTACGTTATGAACTGATGAAAACCTGCAAGCAGACAGGTGCCCGTCTGGGCAAATTACATACTCCGCACGGCACCATTGACACCCCGGTGTTCATGCCAGTTGGCACACAAGCCACGGTAAAGACGATGAGCCCGGAAGAGCTGAAGGAAATGGGTGCCGGCATCATTCTCAGCAATACCTACCATCTATTTCTGCGGCCTGGCCACGAGATCGTGAGGGAAGCAGGCGGATTGCATTCGTTTATGAACTGGGACCGCGCCATTTTGACGGATAGCGGAGGTTTCCAGGTCTTCAGCTTGAGCAATTTGCGAAAAATTACGGAAGAAGGCGTATCGTTCCGATCTCATTTGAACGGGGAAAAACTGTTTATCGGACCGGAAGAGGCAACGCAGATTCAGAATGCTCTGGGAGCAGACATCTTTATGGCGTTTGACGAATGCGCCCCGTATCCGGCTGAATACGACTACGTAAAGCAGTCGATGGAGCGTACCACTCGCTGGGCAGAACGCTGCCTGAAGGCACATGCCCGCCCGCAGGATCAGGCGTTGTTTGGGATTGTGCAGGGAGGAATGTACCGCGACCTCCGCGAGCAAAGCGCCCGTGACTTGGTTTCGCTTGATTTTCCGGGGTATGCGGTCGGCGGTTTAAGCGTCGGTGAACCCTTTCCGCTGATGTATGAAGTGCTTGATTATACCGTTCCGCTGCTCCCGGCCAACAAACCTCGCTATCTGATGGGGGTAGGATCACCGGATGCCTTGATTGAGGGAGCCATTCGCGGTATTGACATGTTCGACTGCGTGCTGCCTACGCGTATTGCCCGCAACGGGACATGCATGACAAGCCAGGGGCGCCTCGTCATCCGCAACGCCAAGTACGCCCGTGACTTCACGCCGCTTGACCCGAACTGCGACTGCTACACCTGCAAAAACTACACCCGTGCCTACATCCGCCACCTCATCAAGGCAGACGAGACGTTCGGGATTCGGCTGACGACCTATCACAACCTGCACTTTTTGATAAAGCTTATGGAGCAGGTGCGCCAAGCCATTGCAGAGGATCGGCTTGCCGATTTTCGAAACCAGTTTTTCGCTCAATACGGATTGAGTGAAGATAGATCTTTTTAATCACAAGGAGGATGTTCCATGCAAGGACTTCAGCAATTTCTCCCCATCATTATCATGTTTGCCATCTTCTATTTCCTGTTGATCCGCCCGCAGCAAAAACGAACCAAGCAGCGAAACGCGATGCTGGCTGCGCTGAAAAAGGGAGACAAGGTCGTAACGATCGGCGGCGTGCACGGCACCATTCAGGATATTTCCGACGACACTGTCACGATTCGCATCGCTCACAATGTGAACGTCACGTTTGACCGCGGTGCCGTGAACTCCGTAACCGCTGCAAGCGAAACCCCTGCAGCGACGGAAACCAAAGAAGAAGCGAAGTAAAAAAAGAATGCAGCCTTGCTTCTTGTGAAGCTGGCTGCATTTGCTTTTTTAGCTAACGGGCTGCAACGAAGCGTTTTTGCGGGTGATCTCGTGTGCGCCTGCTTTTTTTTCGCTTTCTGGGGTTTAATATCGCTTCGAGGCGGAATTGACGCCGAAAATGCCGCCGATCGCGCTGATGAAAAACGCGCCGAGCAGATAGAGAAGGGTCAGGAGCTGCATGGGAACGTCAAAACCCAAATAGCCGATCAACAAAACGAGCAGAAAGTACGACAATCCGGTCAGGCCTCCGTAGTACCACCCCTTTGCACCGCATCGCCGCCCAGTGATAAATCCCCCCAAAAGCAGGCCGATGATGTTGATCGCGTAGGTGAAATAAGGCAGGGAGCCTTCGCGGATATTGGTGAAGGAAAGGAGTAAAGCTGTGATAAGAGCTCCAATCAGCACCAGAGCCAATGTGTATAGCAGGCCAGTAAACACTGAGGTGGATGTAGCACGCACCGATAACCCTCCCTCGCAGGTAATGTTTGTACCATCTATATGAGGGGCTTGGTCTGCTTATTCATTTCTTCGTTGAACCTACAATAGAATTTTCGTATGATGGATGAGGAACCAGACGGGGGTGAGGGAAATGATCAAAACATACTTTTACAATCACTCGGAACAAAAAATGTTCCACGATGTAGATTTGAGCAAAAAAGACGAATGGTTGCGCTCGCCCGAGGACCTGCTGTGGATTGATCTCTACGATGTAGGGAACAACGAGCTGCAGTACATCGCCAAGATCTTTGACTTTCACCCGCTCGCGATCGAGGACTGTCTGCATGTAAGCCCGCGCGCGAAAGTGGACAATTACGAGGACTATTACTTTTTCGTCTTTCATGCCCTGAGATACAACGAAGAAAGCGACAACGAGATTACCACCGTGGAGCTAAACGTCTTTCTTGGACCCAACTACATCGTCACCATTCACAAATCGCCGATGAATACCATTGGCCGCATCGCCTCCATGTGTCATCGCAACATCTCTTACCTGAACCGTGGTCCCGACTACCTCTTGTACGCAATCGTGGACGGGATAACCGATGAGTACTTCCCGATCATGGATCGCCTCAGCGTTCGGATCGACGAGCTGGAGGACGAGATTTACGAGCACCAGATGGAGGAGATTACGGAGGAGTTCCTTGCCCTGAAACGAACGATCATTTTGATCCGCAGGGTGATTCTGCCGCAGAAGCGAATCTTCGCCAACGTGAATGGCCGTTATTCGTTCGACATTTCCGAAGAAAACGTTCCGTTCTACAGCGACTTGACCGATCACCTGGAGCGAATTGCCGACTCGACGGAAACGTTCCGCGATCTGGTGAACGGTGCGCTTGATACGTACTACACCATTATCAGCGCCAAGACGACCGAAACGATGCGGGTGCTGACCATCATCTCGACCATTATCCTGCCGCTTACCTTTATCACCGGACTGTTCGGGATGAACACGTTCAGCTGGCTGGGACACGAAGCAGAGCCATACATGCTGATCATCGCCTTGTCCATCATGTTTGTGATGACCTTTGCCATGCTCCACGCTTTTCGCAAACGAAAGTGGTTGTAACGACTTGGCAGGATATCGTCCCTGTCTCCCGTGGAGACTATAGACAAATCTCTGCGGGGAGGTCGGCGGAACATGGAACTGATGACCATCTTGATGCGCACCGGGTTTACGTATTTTTTTCTGCTCGTGCTGCTCAGGCTGATGGGCAAACGGGAACTCGGCAAGCTGTCCGTCTTTGACGTCGTCATCTCCATCATGCTGGCAGAGATGGCGGTGCTGGCAATTGAAGATGTAGATAAGGAAGCGATGAATTTCTACGTCCCGATGGTGCTGATTGCCGTGCTTGAAATCGCTATGGCGTATCTTTCCATGAAAAGCAAAAAGTTTCGGGATCTCATAGACGGATCGGCAGACGTGATTATTGAGAACGGTCAGATTCGCGAAGAGGCTTTGCGGCGAAACCGCCTCAATCTTGACGACCTCATAGTGCATTTGCGCCAAAAAAACGTGAACAACATAGGCGACGTCGAGTTTGCGGTGCTCGAGCCGACTGGGCAGATGAGTGTGTTTCCCAAAAAAGAACTTCACCCGGTTACCCGAAAAGACATCGGGCTGCCAAGTCCTGAACCGGTCGCTCCCGTGACGTTTAGCGGCTTGCCCATTCCGTTGATCCTCGATGGCAAGGTGAGGGAGGAGGCCCTGCGCAAAATCGGTCAGAACAAGTTGTGGCTGAAGCGTGAAATCCGAAGGTACGGCATCAGGGACATTCGCGAGGTGTCCTTTTGCAGTATCGATGACCGCGGGATTATGTATTTGGACAAAAAAGACAGCCCCCGGGACTGATCAGCGGCGGGGGAAGAAAATGGCCAGTTGTTCTCCGATCCAGGGAATGCGTTTCACGTCCTGTTTCCCCAAAATACGCATGGACACCAGAAGCAGCAAGTACAGTAGGCTGCTGGCCAGTGAGCATACGAGTATCAGCTTGCCGGCCGGAGCGTCGGAAAACCATTGGTGTGCCATGTAGGAGCCGGCATAGCCCATGGCCATCATGGCAACCCCGATTTTCCCGAATTCTACCAGATCGATTGCAAATCCGATCTTTTTCACCAGACTGGCAAAATGCAGCAGCGTGACCAGCGTGATCCCCAGATTCAAGGAGATGACGGTCCCTTGGATGCCGAAGACGGATTGGGATGTGAGCAGGAACATGGCAACGGTTTTCACCACGGCTCCGATCAACGTATTGCGCAACACCACATTGGCGTAGTCAAGGCCCTGCAGGGCAGAAGCGAGCGGGGCCTGGAAAAACAGAAAGACAGAGAACGGGGCCAGTTCCTTTAACAGCACTCCCACTTCGCGGTTGTGGTACAGGACGACGCAAAGCGGTTCCGCAAAAATATACAGCAGGACGGTACAAGGTGCTCCGATGACGAGTGTGATCCGCATCGCTTGATAGATGCGGCGATGCACAAGAGGAGCATTTTTTTGATAGGCGGCCTCAGCGACGGCAGGAACGAGCGAAATGGACAGGGAATAGGTTAGGAAGGTGGGAAACAATAACAGCGGGACGGCCATGCCTGCAAATTGTCCGTACAAGGCGGTTGCCTCCCTGGGGAGATAGCCGGCCATCACGAGCGCGAACGGCACAACCATTGGCTCCAGCACGTAGGCAATGGAGCCGATCAGCCTGCTCATGGTCACTGGGAGAGAGACGCTGATCAGTTGGCGAATGCTCTCTTTGCTATTTTTTATGGAGGCCAGAAGCGGAATCTCCAACAGGCGCGATGCCGTTTTTTGGCTGCTTTTTCGGTACTGCCAAATGATGTAGAGCAGTCCGGCTGCCTCCCCGAAGATGATGCTGGCAACCGCGCCGGCTGCGGCGTATTCTACTCCCTGCTGCATAAAGGAGAGGGTCATCACCACCACGAGGGCCATGCGAACCGCCTGCTCTACCAACTGGGAGGCAGCTGTGGGAATCATGTTGTGCTTGCCTTGAAAATACCCGCGCAGCACCGCCGATATGCTGGCAATCGGGATGACGGGAATGGTGGCGAGCAGTACAATATAGGCGCGCTCGTCGGCAAACATCCAGGCGGCAATGGTTTTGGCCGTTAGGACCAGAAGGGCGCAAATCACCAGACTGATGACGCCGCTGATGGACAGGGCGATGAAAAGAAAACGGCGTGATTTCCTCGCATCCTGCTCTGCTTCCGTTTCGGCTACCTGCTTGGCGATGGCCACGGGTAAGCCAAAGGTTGTCAGCGTGATGAGGAAATACAGCATGGGGACGACCATTTGGTACAGTCCCATTCCCTCCGCCCCAATCATGCGCGACAGCACGATTCGGTTTGCGAAACCCAAAATCTTGGTCACGGCACCCGCCAGTATCAAAATGACTGTCCCGTAAAAAAATGATTGTCTCATGGAAGGCTCCTTTTTGAAGAATCCATACAGAATGGTTTTGGGGTTTGTATTAAGATATGGACGTGCCCATGCAGGCATGACTATTTTGCCTCTGCGGGGACCAGGATGCAGTTTCGCGGGGGAAAATCGACACAGAATCGCCACGTAGATGGAGGGAGTTTGGGGATGGACGAGCGGCACAAGCAGGAGTTGTTTGAAGAGGTGCGCAGTTTGTGCGAGAGCAAGGCAGAGGAATTTGCCATGCTGGGCTACGATAATGTAAAGGCAGAAGACGTTTGGGAGTGCGTAAGTTCAGCTTATAAGCAGGTTCCCGCCATGCACCAGCTGGTGAACGATATTTTGTCGCTGAAAGTTACCAAATACATGAATTGGCTGATGATTCAGATGTACAAAAACTCGTAAAAAACGACAAGATGAAACTTTACAGCCCCTCGTTCGTAAGCAGATGAGACGTACGGGTAAGGGGTTGATTGTCATGGTTCTCATCAAGCGTTTTCCATAGAAAGAGTTTCCTCGTCAAATTGACACACTTTTTTTCGTGTAGGAAAGTTTAACTGCTTCATAGTGCGAAAGCATCCTGGATGAAACTTTCCGGAACGCATAAAAGACTTCCTCTAATGAAGAACCAGCTTCTTCGAGAGGGCTTCAATTGAAGTTTTTTTTATCCTTCGCTATAATGGGCATATTGGTTTTCGGCGCTGTGACGAAAACCCTTGAGGGAAAGGGGTACTACACTACATGATCAAATGGGGCAGATTCCTCCTGTTCCTGGTTGTCGTGGGCGCGCTTGCTGCGTTGATGTTCACCACGACCGGGCAGGTGGCCAACAAGATTACACTTGGATTGGATTTGAAGGGCGGCTTCGAAATTTTGTACGAGGTAGAGCCGTTGGAGGCAGGCAAAAAGGTAGATACAGAACTGCTGAAAGCAACCGCCCAAATGGTGGAAAAGCGGATTAACATCGGCGGCGTAGCCGAGCCGGAAGTAAACATTGAGCTTCCGAACCGCATTCGTGTGAAAATTGCATCACAGAATGCGGACCAGAGCAAGCTTCGTGAACTGATCGGCAAACCGGCTGTCCTTACTTTCCGCGATGAGCAGGGGAAAGTAATCCTGCGCGGCAGCGACCTGGCGCCCGGCGGTGCAGCAGTCGGCTTTGACGAATTGAAACAGCCGCTCGTTACCCTGAAATTTTCCGATGCAAAAAAACTGGAAGATGTGACACGTGCAAACCTGCACAAACATATGGCCATTTACCTTGATGAAAACATGCTGACCAATCCGGTGATTCAGTCCGTTATTACCGGAGGGAGCGCGCAGATCACCGGTAACTATACCGTTGAATCCGCACAGGAGTTGGCCGACATCCTGAATTCAGGCGCACTGCCAGCCAAGCTGATTGAGAAGCAGGTTACTTCCGTAGGCGCTACGCTTGGGGCAATGGCCCTGCAGAAAACCATTTACGCCGGTTACGTGGGCGGAGCGCTCATTTTCCTGTTTATGATTTTGGTATACCGGATGCCTGGAATGATTGCCAATATTACGCTGGCCGGCTTCATCTACTTCTGTTTGGTCGTTCTTGACTGGATGGATGCGACGCTTACCTTGCCGGGTATTGCCGGATTCATTCTCGCTGTAGGGATGGCGGTGGATGCGAACATTATTACCTACGAACGCATTCAGGAGGAAATCCGCTCCGGCAAAACGATTCTGTCCGCGTTCCGCGCTGGTGAACGCCGCTCCTTGGTTACCATTCTCGACGCGCACGTGACGACCCTGATTGCCACAGCGGTTCTGTTCTACTTCGGGACAAGCTCCATTCAGGGATTTGCTGTCGTGTTGGCGATGACGATCATTGTCAGCATCATCACCAACGTGTTTGGATCTCGCCTTTTGCTCGGGCTGCTGATTCGAGCCAACATGTTCAAGAAGCCGTTCTGGTTCGGGGTAAAGGAGAGTGAAATCGGTGAGCTCTAAACAACAACATGACGACATCATCAAGTTTGACATTGTGAAGAACCGGAGAAAGTTCTTTTTCCTGTCCAGCGTTATTCTTGTCCTGGGCCTGATCACGATGCTGATTATGGGCCTGAACCTGGGTGTCGACTTCAAGGCGGGTACCCGTCTGGATATGCTGATCGGCAAGCCGTTCCAAACAGCGGATGTGGAAGCGATCATAAAACAGAACGTACCGAACGTACACTTCACCAAGGTAACGGAGTATGGAAACCATCAAGCGGCCACCCGCTTTGATCAGACCATTCCGGCCGATAAACTGAATGCGATTGAGCAGGCGCTGAAGGCAAAGTACGGGCCGCAGGTAACCAAACAAGAATCCACGGTTGATCCGGCTATCGCGCGCGAACTGGCGCAAAAGGCAGGGATCGCCCTGTTGATCGCATCATTGGGTATCGTCATCTACATCGCGATTCGCTTCCAATTCCTGTTCGGAATTGCCTGCGTCATTGCGCTCATCCACGATGCCTTCATTCCGATTGCGTTGTTCTCCCTGTTCCGACTGGAAGTGGATTTGACCTTTATCGCCGCCATTTTGACGATCGTTGGGTACTCTATTAACGATACCATCGTAATTTTTGACCGAATTCGGGAAAACCTAAGAACCATGAAGGTGAAAACCGTGGAAGATCTGGAGCATATGGTAAACGTCAGTCTGTGGCAGACGATGCGCCGCTCCATCTATACGGTAGCGACTGTGTTCTTCACGGCGCTGGCGATTGCCTTGTTGGGCAGCGAAGGGATTCGCAACTTCTCGCTCGCATTGATCTTTGGTCTCGTCAGCGGGACTTACTCATCCATCTTTATCGCAGCGCAGGTATGGGTTTCCTTGAAAAAACGCGAAATGGCAAAACAACGATTCTCATCGACCCCGAACGAGGGTTGATGAAGGAAAGCCGCGGGGAGAGTTCCCGCGGTTTTTGTATCTTGCGACGGGGAGGAATCGGGTGATGGATAACCGCCTGGCCAAGGCGCAGTTTGCTGCGTGGGTGGGAATTGTGGGAAATGTGGCATTGGCTGGCGCCAAGCTGGTCATCGGATGGATGGCCAAGTCGCAGGCGCTGATTGCGGATGCCGTTCACTCTGCTTCCGATGTGGTCGGATCGGTCGCGGTATTGATCGGACTTCGGGCGGCAGAACGGCCGCCGGACGAGGATCACCCCTACGGCCACGGCAAGGCGGAGTCGGTGGCGGCCATTATTGTATCCGTCCTGCTGGCACTGGTCGGCTTTGAGATCGGATCCGCTTCCGTAGAGTCTCTGTTTACTCCTCTCGAAGCGCCGGGCATGATAGCCGTGTGGGCAGCGGTCGGCTCAATGATTTTGAAGGAATGGATGTTCCGCTACAAGTACCATTTGGGAAAACAGCTGAACAGCCAATCGCTGATTGCCAACGCATACGAGCACCGCTCCGACGTGTTTTCTTCCTTTGCTGCGCTGATTGGCATTGGCGGGGCCATTCTCGGTGGACGGTATGATATCCCGTGGCTGTTGTACCTTGATCCGATTGCAGGTATCTTCGTCTCCGGACTTGTGCTGTTAATGGCCTACAACATCATGAAGGAATCGATTCACAGCACCTTGGACCACGTGCTGCACGAGGAGGAAACGCTGGACCTGCGCCGGGCCATCGAAGCGGTGCCGGGCGTAATCCGGATCGATTCGCTGCGGGCGCGGGAACATGGACACTACCAGATTGTTGACGTCAAAGTGAGCGTGAACCCGCAGATAACAGTTGAACAGGGACATCGAATCGGCAAGCAGGTCAAACAAACGCTGCTGAAGGAGTTTCCCGCGATTCGCGACGTGTTCGTCCACATTAACCCGTACGATACTGCCTTTGTATACGACGGAGCCGAGGCTCAGGAGGAGCGTCAGCAGAACCTCATCCCTTGAGTTTGCGCAGGGCGGAAAACGTTTTCTCCTGTTGTCAGTCCCCCATCCTTTCCACTATAATGGATGAGGATTGGAGGGCGGCCTATGCTACGAGCGAAAACGCGTTGGCAATTGGCCACGTATGACGAAGCAGTATGCCAGACCATTGCAAGCGAGTGCAACCTGTCACCGCTAATTGCCAGGCTTTTGGTGATTCGCGGGATTGACACGCCGAAGCGCGCCCGCGACTTTTTACAGGTAAGTCCTGAGCTTTTTCACGACCCTTTTTTGCTGGACGGCATGGAAAAAAGCGTGCACCGCATCCGGCGGGCGATTGACCGGAAAGAGCCGATCTGCATCTACGGCGACTATGATGCAGACGGAGTCAGTTCGACTTCGCTGATGGTTCACCTGATGCGCCAACTGGGCGCTGTGTTTGACTACTACATTCCCAATCGGTTTAAAGAGGGATACGGTTTACATAAGGATGCTCTTGCCCGCTTGCAGGAGAACGGAACGAAACTGATCGTCACCGTTGATACCGGCATCAGTGCGGTGGAGCAGGTGGAGTTTGCCAACCAGTTGGGGTTGGATGTCATCGTCACGGATCACCATGAACCTCCGGCTGTTATTCCGGAGGCCTTTGCCGTGATCAACCCGAAAAAACCGGGATGTTCCTATCCGTTTGACATGCTGGCAGGGGTAGGTGTGGCCTTCAAGCTGGCTCACGCACTGCTGGATGAGCCGCCGATGCACCTGATCGACCTCGCCGCCATCGGCACCATTGCCGACCTGGTGCCGCTGGTGGACGAAAACCGGATTATCGCCAGTCTCGGCCTCAAACGCTTGAATCAGACACGCAACATCGGACTGCAGGCGCTCATTCGGGTGTGCGGTCTGGGTGACACCGAGCTGGGTGCCGGACACGTCGGATTTGCTTTGGGCCCTCGCCTGAATGCGGGCGGTCGATTGGAGACGGCGGAAGCGGCCGTAAAGCTGCTGGTCTCTACTGACGTGGATGAAGCCGAGCAGTGCGCTCAAACGCTGGATGAGCTGAACCGGGAGCGGCAAGAGCTGGTTCAGACGATGACGGAAGAAGCGGTAGAAATGGTGGAGAGCCTGTACCCCCCGGATCAAAACCGCGTGCTTGTCCTTGCCAAGGAAGGATGGAATGTGGGAGTCGTCGGGATCGTCGCCTCGCGGATCGTGGAAAAGTTTTACCGTCCGACCATCGTGCTTGGAATCGATCCGGAAAAAGGCACGGCGAAAGGCTCGGCTCGCAGCATTGCGGGATTTGACATGTACGAAGCGCTGACCGCTTGCAAGGAGCTTCTGCCCCATTACGGCGGCCATACGATGGCAGCGGGGATGACGCTGCCGATTGAAAATTTAGAACCCTTGCGCATAAAATTAAACGAAATTGCATCAAACTGGTTAGGAGAAGATGATTTTATCCCGCTTACCAAAGTGGATCTCACTTTGGACGTGGATGAGATAAGCTTGGATCTGGCTGAGCAGCTGGAGCTGTTGGCACCGTTTGGCATGGGCAACCCCACACCGCTTGTGATGCTGACCGGAGTGGAAGCGGCCGGCATGCGAACCATTGGCCGGGACAACACTCATTTGAAGTGCTCACTGACCAAGGAGGGCAAAGCGATTGAAGCGATTGGCTTTCAGTGGGCGCATATCACGCAATCGGTTACACCCAGAGCGAGGTTTGAAGTCCTGGGCGAGCTGTCCGTGAACGAATGGAACGGCAATCGCAAACCACAGCTGACCATTCGCGATCTCGCGGTTCCCCATCAGCAGATTTTTGATTGGCGGGGCAGCCGGGACAAACTGCAAAAGTGGCGTCAGCTATGTCAACAGGATGACGCGCTGACCGTGACGTTCCGGCAGGAAAACTACGACCGCTTGACCGCTGTCGCTGTGGAGACAGGTCAGCAGATGCGCGTTGTCTTTTGTCCGGAGGATCCCAGCCGTGATGACATCCTTGACTCGGCGAGTACATCCCGGACGGTCGTTCTGTTCGACTTGCCTCGAAGAAAAACGTCTCTGCATGCGGTGATGGCTCGTGTTGGGCAGGCTGAACGGATCTACTGCCTTTTCGGTGATCCGGATCTTGGCCTGGACCGTCTCTCTTTCCCTGGACGCGATCATTTCAAAGCCCTTTACCAGTTGTTTACGCAATACCCGCATGTCCGAAAGACTCAACTTGATGCGTTGGCACGGAAGATCCAGGTGAAGCGGGACGTTTTGGACGGCATGCTCGCTGTCTTCGAAGAACTTGGGTTTCTCATCGGCGATGAGGAGAGCTATCGCCTCCACAGTGAACCGGTGAAGCGTTCGCTGGAAAGTTCCCGCATCTATACAGAATGGAAAGAAGAGACGGAACTGGCGACTGAACTGCTTCTCTCTTCCCATGAAGCGCTGCTGCGCTATTTTGCTTATCAACGGGTGGAAACAGCCACTCTATAGGAGGAATCTTACCATGGATTTTAAACAGTACATCCGCGTCATCCCTGATTTCCCGCAGCCGGGCATTCGTTTTAAGGACATCACCACGCTGTTGAAAGATGGTCCTGCATACAAGGCAGCGATTGAAGAACTGGCCGCTTTTGCCCGAGAGCTTCAGATCGATGTGATCGCCGGACCGGAGGCGCGGGGGTTTGTCGTAGGGGCTCCGCTCTCCTATGCGCTGGGAGTGGGCTTTGTGCCGATTCGTAAATCTGGCAAGCTGCCGTATGAATCCATTAAGGCGGATTACAGCCTGGAGTACGGAAAAGATGCCCTGGCCGTTCACGTCGATGCGGTTCAGCCGGGGCAGCGCGTGCTGATCGCCGACGACCTGCTCGCCACCGGGGGCACGATCACCACGACGGTAAATCTGATAGAACAACTGGGCGGTAAAGTGGTCGGGGCTGCCTTCTTTATCGAATTGAGCTATCTCGAAGGCCGGAAAAAACTCGGGGATGTGCCGATCAAATCTCTTGTTCAATACTAAAAAACGGGCATTGGCCCGTTTTTTGCTAGTTTCAATCTTCTTCCATACTTTGTTCGGAGAATCACCTTTACAACACAACCGACTTACAAGATAATAGTATGAAATAGATACGCTTACTTTCCTCGTACAAGCTTGAGGCATAGTTGAAACATCTGAAGAAAACGTTGATTTTTCCACCCTTACAAGGTTTGGCTTTGGAACTTTCAGCTTTTTTTCACGAGAGGATAAGGGAAGGGAATTATGATAACGGGCATGGATGAGGTACTAAAAAAGGCGGGCAGTTACTTGTCCGAAAAAGACCTCGAGCTGATAACCCGAGCCTATCGGCTGGCGGAAAAAGCTCACGAGGGTCAGGTGCGCAAATCAGGCGTGCCCTATATCATGCATCCCATTGCCGTGGCGGGCATTCTCGCCGACCTGCACATGGATGCTGTGACGATTGCTGCCGGCTTGCTGCACGACGTCGTGGAAGATACCGAGATAACACTGGATCACCTTCGGGAAGAATTTGGGCAGGAAGTAGCCCTGCTTGTTGACGGGGTGACCAAGCTCGATAAAATCAAATACAAATCCAAGGAAGAACAGCTGGCGGAAAACCACCGCAAAATGTTGATCGCCATGGCGCAGGACATTCGCGTCATCATGATTAAACTGGCGGACCGCCTGCACAACATGCGCACCCTTCGCCACATGTCAGAGGAGAAGCAGCGCGAAATCTCCGACGAGACCCTGGAAATCTTCGCCCCACTCGCACATCGGCTGGGGATTGCGTCCGTTAAATGGGAGTTGGAAGACACGGCGCTTCGCTACCTGAATCCGCAGCAGTATTACCGCATTGTCAACCTGATGCAGAAAAAGCGTGCAGAGCGGGAAGAGTACCTGAACGAGGCGGCGCGGACCATCCAGGAAAAACTGAAGGAACTGCATGTGGAAGCCGAAATTTCCGGCCGCCCCAAGCACATTTACAGTATCTACAAAAAGATGACAACGCAGAACAAGCAGTTTAACGAGATTTACGATTTGCTTGCGCTGCGCATCATCGTCAACGATATTCGTGATTGCTATGCGGTTCTGGGGATCGTTCACACCTTGTGGAAACCGATGCCCGGCCGCTTCAAGGATTACATCGCCATGCCAAAAGCGAACATGTACCAATCCCTGCATACAACCGTGATCGGACCAAAGGGAGAGCCGCTGGAGGTACAGATCCGTACATGGGATATGCACCGGACCGCGGAGATCGGGATCGCTGCTCACTGGGCCTACAAGGAAGGCAAGAGCGTGGTGCAGGGGACGTTTGCCGAGAAGCTGGGCAATCTCCGGGAAATCATTCAGGGCGGCCAGGAAGAGGCGCCGAATGCCCAGGAGTTTATGGAGTCGCTGAAGCAGGATCTCTTCTCTGATATGGTGTTTGTCTTTACGCCCAAAGGGGATGTCGTCGAGCTGCCAAAAGGCTCCGTTCCCCTTGACTTCGCCTATCGGATTCACTCGGCCGTGGGCAACCGCACGATTGGAGCCAAAGTAAACGGAAAAATCGTGCCGCTCGATTACCCTCTGAAAACAGGGGATATCGTCGAAATCCTTACCTCCAAGCATTCGTACGGCCCTAGCCAGGACTGGTTGAAAATCGCCAAGTCTGCTCATGCCCGCAACAAAATCAAACAGTGGTTTAAAAAAGAGAAACGGGAAGAAAACGTCGCCAAAGGCCAGCATATGATCGAGATGGAGATCAAATCCCGCGGCTTTGACGTCAAGGAAGTGCTGACGGAAGAAAACATTCAGGACGCAGCGGCCAAATTTAACTTCCAGGGACAGGAAGACATGTTTGCCGCTGTCGGCTACGGCGGGCTGACGGCAGCGCAGATCGTCACCCGCCTGACGGAAAAACTGCGGCGTGAACGGGAAGAGCAGCAGCCGGTCGTGCCGGAGTTCAAGCCGACGCCCCCGTCCACTGGCCGAAGCGAATCCGGTGTCAAGGTGCGGGGCGTGGATAACTTGCTTGTGCGCATCTCCCGCTGCTGCAGGCCGGTGCCGGGCGATCAGATCATCGGATTTATCACGCGCGGCCGCGGTGTTTCCGTACACCGCCTCGATTGCCCCAACGTAATGACGGAAGAATGCAGCGAACGGCTGATCGACGTGGATTGGGAAGGCGACCTGAAGCACAACTACAATGTGGATATAGAAATCACCGGGCATGACCGGAGCGGACTGTTAAACGACGTGCTGCAGGTTGTGGGTGAGACCAAAACCAATATCTCCGCTGTCAGCGGCAAAGCAGACAAAAACCGTGTGGCCACCATCCACATGACGATTTCCATCAGCAATGTGGACCACCTGCAAAAAGTGGTGGAACGCATCAAGCGAATAAAAGATATTTATTCGGTTCGCCGAATTTTAAGCACCTGATTCACAGCAATTGGGTGCTGCTTCATTTGTACGAAGGGAGAAAGCCGGTTTATGCGTGTCATCGTTCAGCGATCGAAGGAAGCGAGCGTCACTGTAGCAGGAGAAGTAGTCGGGCAGATCGAACACGGGCTGGTGCTGTTGGTTGGCATCACGCACGAGGATACCGAAAAAGAGGTTGAATTTGTCGCGGACAAGATCGCCCACTTGCGAATCTTCGAAGACTCAGAGGGAAAAATGAACCACTCGGTACTGGAAAAGGGCGGACAGATATTGTCCATCTCCCAGTTTACGCTGTATGGCGACTGCCGCAAGGGACGGCGCCCCAACTTCATGGCGGCGGCCCGTCCTGAGCAAGCAGAGCCGTTGTACAACCTGTTCAATGAAAAACTGCGCGAGAAAGGATTGCGGGTCGAGACGGGGGTATTTGGCGCCATGATGGACGTCAGCCTGGTGAACCACGGTCCTGTTACGCTCATTGTCGAATCATAAATCGGGAGATGCTCTCCCGATTTTTTTGTCACGTTTGTTCCGCCGCTGTTGGTTTCATCTTAAACAGCGGGATCAAGACGAACATTCCCAGCAGAAACAGCAAGCCTGCTGCCTCGAAAACCGTTACGAGCGAAAGTGCTGCCTTCAGCCACCCCGCCGTACTTATGGCCAGGACCATCATGCCCATGAACAGCGGGTTGAGCACGCCGTTTACACGCCCCACATACGCTTCTTCGCTCGCTTGCAGAATCATCGTGTTCACACCGATGTGGATGCAGGGAAAGAACAGACCGCTCACAAACTCAAACGCCAAGGTCAACCACAGGTTGGTTGAAAGGCCGATCCCGCAGACGGAGACAGCGCTCGCAAGCATGCCAAGCGCCAGCAACTTCTGGGGGGACACCTTTTTCGAGATGCCCACGACCAGTCCGCCGCCGATCAGCATTGCGGCACCGTTAACCATCATCAGCCACTGCACGTACTCTTTCGGCAGCCCAAGCCGCTCCATTACGATGAACACAACCAGCGGCTGCATCAGGCCTACCGCCAGGCCGGCTATGGCAAAGACCGCGCCAAGTGAGCGAAGCATCGGTCTGGCCCATACATAGCGAAATCCGTCAATCAGTTCCTGCCAGAAGGAAGAGTCCGTTTTGTCCTTGGCTTCCTTGTCATCAGCAGGTAGAAAGGTCAGCACGCCGGCGGAGAGCAAAAAGGCTACTCCCATGACGCCAATCGCAGTATGGATGCCGAACGATTGATAGACGAATGTACCCAGAATCGGTCCGATAATCATGAAGATCGCCATCAGAGTCTGAAACATCGCCATGCCCGACTGCAGTTGTTCTTCGGGGACATGCTGCTTGAACAGCTTCATCGCCGACGGCTGGGAAAACTGCGATAGAATGGCCGATACCAGCGTGGCAAAGAAAACAGCTTTCCACGTACCCGCCAACAGGGTAAGCAGCACGACAAAGACGGACAAAGCGCTCAGCACGTCGCACCAGACCATGGTTCGCTTCGGACGCCAGCGGTCTGCGAAGGTGCCGCCAACAAAGGAAAACAGAAAAATCGGGGCGAACTCTGCCACTGAAATGAGGGAAACGGCAAACGGGTCATTATTTGTCTGTTCCATGACGAACAAGAGGATGGCAAAGTTGCGTACCCAAATGCCAATTTGAAGAAAAACACCGGAGAGCAGGATCGATCGGATGAACGTGTTGCGGAATAAACCGGCCTGAGATGGGGATGTCATTTTGTCCACTCCTTTTCACAAACATACGTTTGTATGTGGCGCCATTCATCATACTACTTTATTGTGAATTGATTGTCAATTTTTACCTTTTTCTTCCACGAAAAAAAGCACCAAATCGGTGCTTTTTTCCTACTGTGCCCCTGTTTGTGGCTTCAGAGAAGCAAAATATTGCAAAAGTCCCTTGTACAGCCCTTCTGCGGCCAGATCCTGCTGCTTGGCGGAGCGCAGGCGGATTTCATCATTGTAATTGGAGAGAAAGCCGATTTCCGCCAGGATCGATACGACGGGATTTTCCCGCAGAACAAAGTAATTGCCGAAACGGGACTGCAGATCCTTGTAGTTCGTGGCCTTGACGATCTCGTTCTGGACAAGTGAGGCCAGTTTGCTGGAGTTGCCCTTGTTGTAGTAGAAGACAATCGTGCCGTTCGTCATCGTATTTGGGTGCGTGTTGTGATGGATGCTGACGAAGACATCCGCCTTGTTCTGTATAGCGGTGTCCACCCGCTGCTGCAGCGTCAGTTTGCGGTCGTCGCTTCGGGTCATGATCACTTTCGCGCCAGCTGCCTCCAACTTGTTGCGGAGCATGAGGGCGACCTGCAGATTGATGGTTTTTTCCAAGGTGGAAAAGCTGGAGCCGGTGGCACCGTTGTCATTTCCGCCGTGCCCCGCGTCGACGACGATGATTTTCCCGACCAGCTCGTTGCCTCTTACTACGGGTGCAACACCGTCTGCTTCGACCAGCCAGCCGGCCACATAGCCTGTTTTCCCATCGGACAGGCGGATTTGGAACCAATCGTCCTCCTGTTTAACGATAGCGAAACGCTCCCCGTTTTGAACCCGAGTCACGATATCATAGGTGGTTCCGGGGCCGGAGCGGACGTTGGTATCCGGATTGAGAATCGTAAGCATGGCTTGTGCCGGCACGTCTTCGGATTGTTTGTTGACCTCGAGCAGCCAACCGGCGACCCAACCGGTGCGTCCGTCCGGCGTCTTCACCTGATACCAGTCTCCCTGGTTTTGAAGCAGCTCCAGCGTGGTTCCCTGGGACAAGCTGCCCAAAATCGTACTCGTGGTATTGGCTTCACTTCTCAGATTGAGCGAAGCGGATTTGACGGTCGCCGTCGCAGTTTGCACAGGAGGAGCGGGTGAAGCGGGAGGGGCCGTTACATCCGGCGTTGGCTCCGGCTGCGGGGGCGGATTGCTGCCCGAATCCGGCAGGCGAATCCATGCGTTTACTCCTCCATAGGGAAATTGAATCCAGCCGTTCGTCTGACTTAGTTTTTCAATCGCAGTCCCCGCCTGCAGTTGTCCGATCGCCGGGAGATTTTCGTTTGGCTCCGGATAAACATAAGGTGAGAAATCAAGTGTCAGCGTGTTGGCCACCGGGGCGCTTTGAGTGTCCTCAGCAGTTGGTGGAGACGGTTGCGAGGAACTGTGCTCGGTAACCAACCAACCGGCCACCCAGCCTTTCTGCTGAGCGGAAAGCTGAATCTGCACCCACTGCGCGCTCTTTTGCAGGACAGGATATTTGGTGTTCGGACTGATCGTTTGGACGACGGGAAACGTCAGACTGGGCCCTGAACGTACGTTGAGGTTCTCTATTTGACTTTCGATCTGAGAAGCCGCCGCGGAGCTGCCGCTCGGCTTAACCAGCCAGTTGGCCAGCCACCCTTTTCTTCCATCCGGGAGTTGAACCTGTACCCAGTTGTCTTTTTCTGCGATTACCGGCAGAACGGTCTTTGCTGGAAGTGTCGTCAGGACGGAGTCGTTGAGACTGGGGCCGCTGCGCACGTTCAGCTTGTCCACTGCCACCTGAACCGAGCTGACCGAGCCGGCAGCTTGGCTTGCGATCGGCAGGGAGACGAGGCACACAACAGTCAGGAGTGTCCGCAATAGTTGCTTGGAAGAGTACACGTTTGACATCCTTTCCGAGGTTATGATCGGCATTCGAGACAGTTACTTGGAAAAGGGTTCGGGGCCCCGCCCGGCGAAGCGCTGGCTACGCCCGGGTGGGTATTACAGCCACTAGGAAAGTGTTCGGGGCCCCAGCCGACACCAGCGTTAGCTTAAGTCGGCTGGGTTTTCTTAGTGTATAAGAATTTATAAATTTGGACATCCCATACAGCCGCTAGAAAAGTGCTCGGGGCCCCGCCCGGCGAAGCGTTAGCTAATGCCGGGTGGGTTTTTTTACATCTTTTTTCCAACATATGTACATTCGCTTCGTACAAGCATTTTCCTGCAACGATCGACAAATCTCCTCATGCAATCCGGCAAAATCGGCAATAATAGGAGACAGATACATGTTTCGTCTGAGAAGGAGCTGGAATCCATGAGGCAGTCAAACAAGGAGACATTCGCACAGGAGGCGAACCGACGTCTGTTTTCCGTTGATTTTCATGATTTTTTGGAGAAGGAATCCACGCTGAACGATGTGGAGATGTCGCAGGAGTTTCACATCAGCGTCCGCGACGTTCAGCAGCTCCGCCGCAAGGTGAGACGATAGAGGCTTCGTTGCTGATTTGAGAGCGGTGGCGCTGTTGACCGGGCTTTTCAGGTTGGGTAAGATGAAGGGTGGCATACTGAAAAGCAGGTGAACTGATGATACAAGTGAAGTGCGAAGGCCATTCCTTCGAGCGGGAGATCGGCTTGATCCTCGCCTTGTTTTACGAAGATCCCGAGATTGCCTATGTACAAGAGTGGAATAACCCAGACGATATACGCCTCGTATTGACAATCAGCGAGCAGTCAGACGGCGTGCATGCGCGAGGAGAACTGTTGTCAAACGGGCAGAAAATGACATACAGCTATGTTCGTCCGTTCGTTGGACGGGATGAAAAGGCGATGCGCAAAACAGCCAAACAGGCGGTCAGCTACACCCTGCTGATGCTGATGGAGAAGTTTACTGGCATCGAACAGGGATGGGGGATCCTGACCGGCATTCGTCCGACCAAGCTGCTTCATCAGCTTCTCTCTTCGGGTAAGAGCAGGGAAGAGGCTCACGAACTGCTGATTCGGGATTACATGGTGCGTCCCTACAAACTGGAGCTCTTGCAGCGGATTGTCGACCGGCAACTGCTGGTGGTTCCGGACCTGTATCAGATTGACCGCGAACTGTCCGTCTACATCGGGATTCCGTTTTGCCCCACAAAATGCGCCTACTGCACATTTCCCGCCTACGCAATCCGCAGCCACACAGCCTCCGTCAATCCGTTTCTGGAGGGGCTGCACTACGAGATTGAAAAAACGGGGGAGTGGTTAAAACGGCATGACATGCGCATCACCTCCATTTACTTTGGGGGAGGGACGCCAACCAGCATTACGGCGGATGATCTCGACCGGTTGTTTGTAACGCTGCACCAATCGTTTCCCAATATGGATCAAGTGCGCGAGCTGACCGTGGAGGCGGGTCGTCCCGACACGATTACGCCGGAGAAGCTGTCGGTCATGAAGCGTTGGAATGTGGACCGAATCAGCATCAACCCGCAGTCATTCACACAGGAGACGTTACATGCAATCGGCCGTCACCACACAGTGGAAGAGACGATTGAAAAATATCACCTGGCCATGGAAATGGGATTGACCAATATCAACATGGATTTGATCATCGGATTGCCCAATGAAGGACTGGCCGAGTTGGAGCACAGCCTGGAAGCAGTGGAAAAGCTGATGCCGGCTTCGCTGACGGTGCACACGCTGTCGTTCAAGCGTGCGTCCGAAATGACCCAGAACAAGGAGCGCTACAAGGTGGCGAGCCGGGAAGAGATTCGGCAGATGATGGACCTGGCCTCCCGCTGGACGGCGCAGCATGGATATCTGCCCTACTATCTCTACCGCCAGAAAAACATTCTCGGCAACCTGGAAAACGTGGGCTACGCCCTGCAAGGGCAGGAGAGCATCTACAACATCATGATCATGGAAGAGGTGCAAACCATCCTCGGACTGGGCTGCGGTGCCGTCTCCAAATTGATGGCGCCGGGATCCGGCAAGCTGACCCGCTGGCCAAACCCCAAAGACCCGAAAACCTACAACGAAACCTATAAACAGTTGGTAGAAGAAAAGCTGCGGGACCTCGATCAGATCTATTTTGGCAGCACGTTCGCTTCTAGGAGCTGACCGGCGGAAAAACTTTTACTATCGCGAGAGTTGACGCCGCTATCTCCGGTTTGCTATGATTCTCATTAAGCTTTCCAATGGACTTTGATCTGATGACGGGAACAAGTACCCAGGAACCGCATGGACAAGAGAGAAAGTGCCGCGGCTGAGAGCACTTTTCTATGACGACTTGGCGAATGACCTCCCCGAAGACCCCAGTGAACGGAATGATTATTTGAAAAGGAGGACAAACAGAACCGAGCAGTTTGAGGAGCGGAAGGAACGAGCGGCGGAACGTAGACTGACCTACGTGAGCAGCGGAGGGACGACGCGACGAAGAAATGCGACGGTAATGTTTCCCGGACTTTTCAAATTACCTCTCAGTAACTGTCAGGCGCAGGCCGGCGTTATGGCACGAAAGTGGGATTGTGCCTATTTTATCAGGGCAATCCAAGCAGGGTGGCACCACGGGAGACATCTCTCGTCCCTGACATGACGGCTTATCGTTATGTCAGGCGGCGGGAGTTTTTTATTTTCTCAAGAGAAGTTTTTATGTAAAAACGCATGGAGGTTAGAACATGGCTAAGATCCAAATCCCCCGCGGTACGCAGGACATCATGCCGGGTACCGTGGAACTGTGGCACTACGTGGAAGCAAAGGCTCGCGATCTCTGCCGCCGTTACAACTACCACGAAATTCGCACGCCGCTGTTTGAACACACCGAGCTGTTTCAGCGCGGTGTAGGAGAGACGACAGACATCGTCGAGAAGGAAATGTACAGTGTCACCAATCCGCGCTCAAGCGATGAGCTGACACTTCGTCCGGAGGGAACGGCGGGTGTGGTTCGCGCCTATGTGGAACACAAGCTGTACGGCTCTCCCAACCAGCCTGTAAAACTGTACTATCTCGGGCCGATGTTCCGGCACGAGCGTCCGCAGGCGGGGCGTTACCGTCAATTCGTCCAGTTCGGCGTGGAGGCGATCGGCTCCAGCGATCCGGCGATTGACGCGGAAGTGATTGCGGTCGCCATCCGACTCTATCAGGAACTGGGACTGACGGGCCTTAGCGTGGAGCTGAACAGTGTGGGTACAGTAGAGGATCGAGCGAATCACCGCACTCACCTGCTGGCGCACCTGAACGGCGTCCGCACACAGCTGTGCGGGGACTGCCAGTCGCGTATCGACCGCAATCCGCTGCGCGTGCTGGACTGCAAGAACGAGAAGTGCCGTTCTTTGACCAAGGATGCCCCATCCATTCTCGATTACTTGAGCGAAGAATCGGCTGCCCACTTTGAAGCCGTGCAAAAGTATCTTACTGCGTTGAACATTCCGTTTACGGTCAATCCCCGCCTGGTACGCGGCCTCGACTATTACACGCTGACTGCCTTTGAAATCAAGATGGCGGAAATTGGAGCGGTTGAGACCCTGTGCGGCGGAGGCCGATACAACGGACTGGTGGCTGAACTGGGCGGTGAGGACATGCCGGGAATCGGCTTTGCCCTCAGTATCGAACGGCTGCTGTTGGCCCTGGAAAAGCAAGGTATTCAGCTGCCGATTACAAGCGGCATTGACTGCTACCTCGTGATTCAGACGCCAGAGGCAAAAGATCAGGCGTTTATCCTGCTGGATCAACTGCGCCAGGCCGGCGTATCGGCAGAAATGGACTACCTCGACCGCAAAATGAAGGCGCAGCTGAAGGCGGCAGACCGTCTGGCTGCCCGTTATACGGCCATTATCGGGGAAACGGAACTGGCCAACGGCACGGTCGTGCTGAAAGAAATGGCGACCGGCGAACAGCGGGAACTGGCGGCAAGTGAACTGGTTAACGCGCTGGCCGCATCCGATAAAAAATAGAGAAGAGTGGAGGAAACAAACAATGGCATGGCAATACCGCGACGTATTTTGTGGTGAAGTAAGCAAGGAACACATCGGGCAAGAGATTACCCTAAACGGATGGGTGCAAAAGCGCCGCGACCTGGGCGGCGTCATCTTCATCGACCTGCGCGACAGAAGCGGAATTGTGCAGATCGTGTTCAACCCGGAGTACAACAAGGCAGCATGGGAGATCGCGGACAAAGCACGCAGCGAGTACGTCATTTCCGTCACCGGCAAAGTGGTTGCGCGCGCTCCTGAAGCAGTAAACCCGAAACTGAAGACTGGGGAAGTAGAAGTACACGTCTCTCTGATCACGATATTGAACGAAGCAAAAACACCGCCGTTTCAAATTGAAGACGACATCGATGTGGACGAGCAAATTCGCTTGAAATACCGTTACCTCGACCTGCGCCGTCCAGAGATGCAGCGGACGTTCATCCTGCGCAGCAAAGCGACCAAAGCGTTTCGCGACTTCCTCGACAGCAAAGGCTTCCTGGAAGTGGAGACACCGATGCTCACCAAAAGCACGCCGGAAGGAGCGCGTGACTATCTGGTGCCATCCCGCGTCCATCCCGGCGAGTTTTACGCCCTGCCGCAATCCCCGCAGCTGTTCAAGCAGCTGTTGATGGTATCCGGCTTTGAGCGTTACTATCAAATTGTCCGCTGCTTCCGCGACGAGGACCTGCGCGCAGACCGTCAGCCGGAGTTTACCCAGGTGGACATCGAGACCTCCTTCCTGTCGATGGAGGAACTGCTGCCGATGATGGAGCAAATGGTCGCCCACGTGTTTAAGGAGACCATTGGAGTAGAGGTTCCGACACCGTTTCCGCGGCTGACATATGCGGAAGCGATGGACCGCTACGGCTCCGACAAGCCGGACGTCCGCTTCGGAATGGAGCTGGTTGACGTCTCCGATCTGGTTGCCAACAGCGACTTTAAAGTGTTCGCCAGTGCGGTAGCGAGCGGCGGACAGGTTAAAGCGATCAACGCAAAGGGCTGCGGCCATTATTCCCGCAAGGAAGCGGACGATCTTGGCAAGTTCGTATCCCGTTACGGTGCGAAGGGGCTGGCCTGGATCGGCTTCAAGGAAGGCGAAGTCAAGGGACCGATCGCGAAATTCTTTACGGAAGAGGAACTGGGCACACTAAAACAGCGCCTGGGAGCAGAGGAGGGCGACCTGCTGCTGTTCGTTGCGGATAAGCCGAAAGTGGTCGCCGATGCACTGGGAGCGCTGCGTTCCAAGTTGGGTGCCGAGCTGGGCTTGATCGATCACAACCAGTTCGCCTTCCTCTGGGTCGTCGACTTCCCGCTGGTGGAGTGGGACGAAGAAGCGCGACGCTACGTGGCGCTGCACCATCCATTTACCCGTCCGAAAGACGAGGATCTGCACCTGTTCGATACCAACCCGGGCCAAATGCGCGCCCAAGCGTACGACATGGTGTTGAACGGTTACGAGCTGGGCGGCGGTTCGATGCGGATTTACCAGCGTGATGTCCAGGAAAAAATGTTCAAGGCGCTTGGCCTTTCGCAGGAAGAGGCGCGTGAAAAATTCGGCTTCCTGCTTGACGCTTTCGATTACGGAACACCTCCGCACGGCGGAATCGCCCTTGGGTTGGATCGCCTCGTGATGCTTCTCGCCGGACGCAACAACCTGCGCGAGGTCATTGCCTTCCCGAAAACGGCAAGCGCAAGCGACCTGATGGTGGACGCTCCGGGGCAGGTGGACATCGCGCAGCTTTTAGAGCTGCACATTGCCACGACGGCAAAGCCGGAGGACAACAAGCAGTAAACTTGCATCTCCCAACCCGGTTTTGATACGATATGGATACCGAAAAGCAAAGCCCTGCGATGTACGTGACATCCAATAGTTTTGAGCCACAAACTCTTTTAGGGAGTTTCCCGTCCGCAGCTGCGAAGACATGCCTCCATCGAGTGGACGTCTGAGGCGGCTCGGCAAAACACCCACCTGCTAGCGCAGGTTCAAAACTGAGGAGCAACACGGCATAATGGGGCTCCTTTTTACGTCTGCAATCCTACTTTTCCGATTGCCATTATCATATGGCGGGTGTTTAAAAAGGAGGACAAACAGGGCCAAGGTCGGCTAAAAACGCCAACGTCCTGTTGGCAGCGCCGACACTAGCACATCCTGTGCGGCGCAACCGAGATGCGCTGGCAATGTTTCCCGGACTTTTTACACAACCTCTTACGCTATCTTGAAAGGTTGACTTGATTATGCTTCATCAATTTTCCCGTTGTGAACTGGCCTTCGGACCGGAAGGCCTGGAAAAACTGAAAAACAGCACGGTGGCCGTCCTGGGAATCGGCGGTGTCGGCTCTTTTACAGTGGAGGCGCTGGCCCGTACCGGTGTCGGCAAACTGGTACTGGTTGACAAAGACGTGGTGGATATCACCAACATCAACCGGCAGATTCACGCTACGCTAAAAACGGTTGGTCAACCGAAATCCGAGCTGATGAAAGAACGCATCGCTGCGATCAACCCGGAGTGCGAAGTGGTGACGCTGCAGATGTTCTACAACGAAGAGACATCTGAACAGCTGTTTGCCCACAAGCTGGACTACATCGTGGACGCGATGGATACCATGTCGGCGAAGCTTCACCTGATCGTGGAGGCAAAGCGTCGGAACATCCCGATCATCTCCAGCATGGGAGCGGCCAACAAAATGGACCCGACCCACTTTGAAGTCGCAGACATTTCGCAAACCAGCTACGACCCGATTGCCAAGGTGATTCGCCGCGAGCTCCGCAAAAAGGGAATCTACAAAGGCGTAAAAGTGGTGTATTCCAAAGAAATCCCCGTAACCATCCGGGAAGACGTGTTAAACGAGATCGCCAACCCGAATTCACCGATCAGCAAGGCGCGCCGCCCTCCGGCAAGCAATGCCTTCGTCCCGTCCGTTGCGGGATTGATTCTGGCCAGTGTGGTTGTCCGCGACATTCTCGATTGGCAGCCGGTTAAAGGATAATAGGATAGAAAAAACTGCGTGTGTAGGCACGCAGGGAGACTGTCGAAAAAGGGATTCGTGTCTATCCGGGACCGATTTCTCCGCTCCGTGACGATTCGCGGGGGCATCGCCAAAGCCGCGATAGGCGGAAGAACGGTCTGCTCCACACTCTGACACTTTGTCATCGCTCTGGAACTCCTTATACGGGAGTTCTTTTTTTTTGCTAATACAATACCCCGTTCCTTGCCAAAGCATCGAAGTTTCGTTTATGCTATGATATTGAGAAACCCCATAGGAATGGAAGGAATTTTCGGATGGATCTTTTTTCACTGGCCTACGAACAACAGGAATCGGGCAAAGCGAAGCCGCTTGCCGCTCGCATGCGTCCGCAGACGATTCAGGATGTCATCGGCCAAACGCATATTCTGGCTCCGGGCAAACTGCTGCGCCGGGCCATTGAGGCGGATCAGGTTTCGTCCCTGATCTTTTTTGGCCCGCCGGGAACGGGAAAAACGACACTCGCCAAGGTCATTGCCCGTTCCACCAAATCCCATTTTGCCGAGCTAAATGCGGTTACAGCCGGAGTGGCCGACATTCGCCGCGTTGTGGACGAGGCAAAAGAGCGGTTAATCATGGAAGGACGCCGCACGACGCTGTTTGTCGACGAGATTCATCGCTTTAACAAATCACAGCAGGACGCCCTGCTGCCCTATGTAGAAGAAGGCACCATCATTCTCATCGGGGCTACAACGGAGAACCCGTTTTTCGAGGTAAACGCGGCCTTGCTCTCCCGTTCGCAGATTTTCCCGCTGGAACCGCTCTCCTCCGAGGAACTTCGCCAGATCATGATGCGGGCGTTGACGGATGAGGTAAACGGTTTGGGTGAACTGAACGTAACGGTGGAGCCAGAGGCAGCCGATCACTTGATCCAATACGCGGAAGGAGATGCGCGCCGCCTGTTGAATGCACTGGAGCTTGCGGCGACAACTACCCCGCTGGGGAAGGACGGCCGAATTGTCATCACCCTGGATGTCGCCGTGGAGTCGATCCAACGGCGTGCAGTCCGTTACGACAAAAGCGGAGACAACCACTACGACACCATCTCCGCCTTTATAAAATCCATTCGCGGATCGGACCCGGATGCGGCCCTTTACTGGCTGGCGCGAATGATTGATGCCGGTGAGGATCCCCGCTTTATCGCGCGCCGCCTGATCATCTCGGCTTCTGAAGACATTGGAAATGCGGATCCTCATGCCATTACCGTGGCCGTTTCCTGTTTTCAGGCGCTGGAGCTTGTCGGCATGCCGGAGGGGCGGATTCCGCTGGCTCAGGCCACCACGTATCTGGCCTCGGCTCCGAAAAGCAACGCCGCCTACCTGGGAATCAACCAGGCGCTGGATCGGATCAGGACGGATGGGCACAAACCCGTACCGGTTCACTTGCGGGACCATAGCTACAAGGGTGCGGCCCGGCTGGGACACGGCGAAGGTTATCTGTATCCCCACAACTACCCGAACGGGTACGTGCCCCAGAAGTATTTTCCCGAAGGAGTGGAATACTCCTTTTATCAGCCCAAAGAGATCGGGTTTGAACGGGAGATTCGCCGCCTGCAGGAAGAACGACGGAATACTCCGTCCGGCAGGGCGTAAAACGGACATGCTCCCCCGGTATCATCCGGCAGGAGCATGCTTGGATTACGTGCGAACGTCGCCTTCCGCCCCCGGCTTATTGGGCAGGTCGCCGTTTTCATTCGGCTGCTTGCTTACTTCGCTTGCGCCGTAGCGCGCCTTATGGGCAATCGTGCCCGCCGGTTGATCGTACAACGTCGCGGAAGGATGGTTTCGACCTCGTTCGGAACGCTTGTTGGTTGCCATCCAGACTCACCCCCTGATGGTAGTGTATCCTCAATCAACCGTCTCATGAGTCGTGGTGCGAAGGTGAAGCAGACAAAGAGGTATAGAGGAGAGTTGTTGACCGTGAAGATTTCGACCAAAGGGCGTTACGGCCTTACGATCATGATGGAACTGGCGAACCGCTATGGAGAAGGCCCCGTTTCGCTGAAAAGCATTGCCCAGCGGCATGATTTGTCCGAGCATTACCTGGAGCAGCTGATTGCACCGCTCCGCAACGCCGGACTGGTCAAAAGCATCCGCGGGGCATACGGCGGATACGTACTGGCCAAAGAACCGGAGGAAATTTCCGCCGGAAACATCATACGCGTGTTGGAGGGGCCGATCAGTCCCGTGGAATTTGCCGAGGAGGAGGATCCGGCCAAACGCCACCTGTGGCTGCGCATTCGCGACAGCATTTCCGCCGTTCTTGACTCCACTTCGCTGAAGGATTTGATCAGCTATCAGGATGACAGTCCTTCTGACAGCTACATGTTTTATATTTAGAGGGTGAAAAATCGTGAGTTCTTACATTTATCTGGATCATGCTGCTACCACTCCGATGCATCCCCGCGTGGTAGAGGCCATGCAGCCCTACCTGACCCAGCATTACGGAAATCCGTCCAGCCTGCACGGCTTTGGGCGCCATTCGCGCATGGCAGTGGAACAGGCGCGTGATGAAATTGCCGCGCTGCTTGATACCGATCCGAAAACGCTGATTTTTACGGGCGGCGGGACGGAAGCGGACAACATGGCGATCATCGGGGTAGCCATGGCCAACCGGGAACGGGGGAAACACGTTATCACGTCCCAGGTGGAGCACCATGCCGTTTTGCACGCCTGCGAATATTTGGAGCAAATCGGTTTTGAAGTGACGTACCTGCCGGTTGACGAGACGGGAATGGTGCGATTGGAGGATGTAAAACAGGCCGTCCGCCCGGACACTACCCTCGTCTCCATCATGTACGGCAACAATGAAGTAGGCACGATCCAGCCGATCGAAGAGATCGGGATGTTTCTCCGCGAGCGGCAGGTGTATTTTCACACCGATGCCGTACAGGCATTCGGGATCGTTCCGATCCATCTCCGGCAGCTGCCGGTCGACCTGCTCTCTGTTTCCGCCCACAAGATAAACGGTCCAAAAGGGGTAGGAGCACTCTTCATGGCGAGGAACGTCACACACCTTCCTCTGATTCACGGCGGTTCTCAGGAGCGGAAACGCCGCGCGGGAACGGAAAACGTCGCCGGTATTGTCGGCTTTGCGGAAGCAGTGAAGACAGCCATGTCGGAGATGGATGAGCGGGTAGCCAAGTACCGGAAGATGCGAGGCGCGATGCAGCAGATCTGGCAGGATGCCGGTATTGAGTATCATGTCAACGGCCATCCGGAAAAATATCTGCCGCACATTCTGAACGTCAGCTTCCCTGGCGCAGAGACGGAAACCATGCTGATGAACCTGGATCTGGCGGGAATTGCGGCGGCTAGCGGTTCGGCCTGCACATCCGGCTCGTTGGAGTTGTCTCATGTGCTTCAGGCGATGTGCCTGCAAACAGAGCGGGCCCACTCGGCTGTTCGCTTTAGCTTCGGCATTACCAATACCATCGGGGAAGTGGAAGAGGCGGCGCGCAAAATTGCCTCGATCGTCCAGCGGCTGGTTCGGAAATCATGAAGAGCTGACCGCCGTCCCCCCTATCGCAGGTGCAGTGGCGGAACGGTTGTCAGAACAGGTGAAACGATTTACAATCAAACATGATCACCTAAGTTGAATCCACTTTGTAAAAAAGTGGATTCTGTACTTTCTGGAGGCGGTTTCCGTGTCGCAGCAGACGCTCCCGTTGTTTGCCGAAACGTACATACGCGGCTATGTTGCCCAAGAAATTTTTTACAATGAAGAAACATGGTACGGTGTGATCCGTCTTACCATTGAAGAAACAACGGAACAGTGGAAGGAATCGGACGTCATCGTGGTAGGAAACTTTCCCCGCCCGCATCCGGATGAATTGTACACGTTCTACGGGGAATGGAAGACTCACCCAAAGTTTGGCCAGCAATACGCTGCCCGACGGTATGAAAGGGAGACGCCGAAAACGAAGGCCGGCGTGGAGCGATACCTGGCAAGCGGGCTGTTCAGCGGCATTGGGAAGAAGATGGCCAAGCGCATCGTCGAACATCTGGGAGTGGATGCCTTGACGATCATCGCCGACCACCCCGAACGCTTGTCGGAGGTGCCGGGGATTTCCGAGGCGCGGGCCAAGCAGATTTTTGAGTCCGTCCTGGAACATCGTTCCCTGGAGCGAACCATGGTGTTCTTGTACGAATTTGGAATCGGTGTCAACCTGGCATTGCGCATTTACCAGACGTACAAGCTGGAGACGTTGGATATCCTGACGCAGCAGCCCTACCGGCTGATTGAGGACATCCAGGGAATCGGGTTTAAGCGGGCAGACGACATCGCCCGGGCGACGGGAATTGCCGCTTCTTCCGAAGAGAGGGTAAAGGCGGCGGCGCTCCATGTTTTGCAGGAGTCCTCGTACGGGGAGGGGCATGTGTATCTGCCGGCAGAAGAACTGTGTGAAAAAACCCTTCGCCTGCTGGACGATTGCGGCGGGCATGCGTTTTTGCGGGAGGACATTACGGCTGCCGTAGAACGGCTCTTCCACGACAAGAAGGTGGTATGGGACGAGGAGCGGATCTATTTGCCGTCCCTGTTCTTTGCGGAAATCGGCTTGGCCAAGCGCTTGCGGCATTTTGCCGAGAGGAGCGACTTCGCTTCTTTTCCTGCGTCTGAGTTTTACCGTGCCTTGGGTGCCGTCGAAGAAGAACTGGGGATCAGCTACGCCTCAACGCAGCGGGAAGCAATTGAACAGGCCATGTCAACGGGCTTGATGCTGTTGACAGGCGGGCCCGGAACCGGAAAGACGACAGTGATTCGCGGGATATGCCGCGTCTTTGCCCAGCTTCATGGCATCTCCCTGGACGTAAAACAGTACGACCCGCACGAGAATCCATTTCCCATCCTGTTGGTTGCCCCGACAGGCCGAGCGGCCAAGCGAATGACAGAGACGACCGGGCTGCCGGCGATGACGATTCATCGCTTGCTTGGCTGGAAGGGAGAAGGATTTGAGCACGACAATGAGCATCCCATTCGCGGCAGGCTGCTGATCGTCGACGAGATGTCGATGGTGGATGTCTGGCTGGCCAATCAGCTTTTTCGGGCGGTGCCGGACGACATGCAGGTGATTATGGTGGGTGACCCTGATCAGCTTCCTTCGGTTGGGCCAGGAAACGTGCTGCAGGACATGATCCAATCGGGAATCTTGAAGCGCATCCAGTTAACCGAAATCTACCGCCAGGCGGAAGAGTCGTCGATTATCCGCCTGGCGCATGACATTCGGCAGGGAAAAGTCCCGTTTGATCTGTTGGCCACAACTGCTGACCGGCGATTTTTCACAAGTTCGCCACAAGATGTGATCGAAGTTGTGAAACAAATTTGCCTCGGAGCCGTAAAAAAAGGTTATACAGCAAAAGATGTACAGGTGCTCGCCCCCGTATACAAGGGGACTGCCGGCGTCAACCAGCTCAACGAAGAGCTGCAGGCCTTGTTTAATCCCAAGACTCCCCAAAAGCGCGAGGTTACCTATGGAGAAACGACTTTTCGCAGCGGAGACAAGGTGCTGCAGTTGGTTAACAACGCCGACGAGCAGGTATTTAATGGCGACATGGGTGAGATCGTCGCCATTTTTCACCCCAATGAAAATGCAGGGAACGAAGAGATGATGGTGGTCTCGTTTGACGGCCGGGAAGTGGTGTACAAGCGGTCTTCCTATCACCAGCTGACCTTGGCGTACTGCTGCTCGGTTCACAAATCACAGGGCAGCGAATTTCCCATCGTGGTGATGCCGTTTGTGCGGAATTACTACCGCATGCTGCGGCGAAAGCTCGTCTATACAGGTGTCACCCGCAGCAAGTCATTCCTGATTATGTGCGGGGAACCGGAAGCTTTTCGCACGGCAGTGGAAAACGATGACGAGGGTGTGCGCTACAGTTATTTGGAAGCGCGTCTTAAAGAAGCATGATGCTGGAACAGTTTGTTCAGGATGTGCCCCTTCGTTTCGCCAGATACTAAAAAGGCGGAAGGAGGAAGCCCAGAATGCGCAAAGCATTGGATGTAGTGGGATTGCCGATCATTTGTCTGAAGACAGGGGAAGAGATCGGCAGTGTCCGGGACATTCTCTGCGACCCAGAGTGGCGTGTCTTGGGAGTCTTGCTGAATGAACAGGGGTGGTTCCACCCTGGCTCCTATATTCCTTCCGAGAGTATTCAGGCGGTGGGGGATTCCTGTCTCACCGTATCGGGGAAAGACGCCATCACGTCCTTGCATCATCTCGCCGGCTTGCACCCGGTCCATATTGTCACCGGTAAAACGAAGCTAAAGGGAAAAGCGGTCATAACAGCTTCCGGCGAGCTCCTGGGCAGATTGGAAGATGTTTACTTCTCTGCAGATTGGGAGAAACTAGTAGGGTACGAACTGTCGAACGGTTGGCTGGCGGACGTCACAGAAGGACGCAAACGCGTGACCGCTCCGCCGTCGGTCACCATCGGGGAGGATAACCTGATTGTGCCGGACTGGGTTCGTAGCCAGGCGTGAAATGGAGGATTACGTGATGCGTGTCATATGCCCGAATTGCAGTTCAAAAGACATCGGAAAAATTGGAACCAATCAGTATTACTGTTGGAACTGCTTTATTGAAATGAGCGTTGCCGGCGATCAAATTTCTTCTGTATACCAGGTCGAAGAAGACGGTTCTCTGCATTCGCTCAACGATCTCTTTATCGAGGATCAGGCCGTTCCAACACAGTTGAACATGTAGTCAAAACAGCCCGGAGGTGTCAATCGAATGGTCGGACGCAACCTGTTAGGCCTCATTGCGACAAGCGGCATACTTGCAGCGGTGGGGTATCTGCTCATTCCGCGCCGCCGCAACCGGTTCGCGCTGAACCTCAATCGCTTGCCCTTCTCCCTCCGTGACATCAGAAGATGGGCAAACATCAGCCGCAAGCTGATCCGCGCCGTTGCCCGTTAACGGATTCAACGCAAAACGCCCGATGACAAATCGGGCGTTTTGCTTTGGCTGTTAAGGGACCCGCACGAGTTAAGACTCCGGTTGTTCCATCATCCGCTTTTGCTGCCGGTTTTTCATTCGTCCCAGCACGATTACACCGATGACGATAATCGCGACAACAATCCATTTGAATACCGGATTGGCATCAAAGAAACTGCTGATCAACTTTTCATGCGTGATCATGCTGCCTGCCGTATACGCAAGAACACCAGCCCCAAAATAAATGACCACAGGGTAGCGCTCCATGATTTTCAGGACGAGTGTGCTGCCCCATACCATAATCGGTACGCTGATCAAAAGACCGATGACGACCAGGAGAAAGCTGCCGTGTGCTGCGCCGGCTACTGCTATCACATTGTCCAGTCCCATCACCGCATCAGCGACGATGATCGTCCGAATGGCTGCCCACAAGCTTCCGCCGGCTTTGATCGATTCGTGGTCACTTTCCTCTGACAAAAGCTTAAACGCAATCCAGATCAGCATCAGGCCTCCGACGAGGAGCAGACCCGGGATTTTCAGCAGCCACACGACTGCCAGTGTAGCCAGGGCCCGTATGACAACGGCTCCAACGGTTCCCCAAAAGATTGCTTTTTTCTGCTGATGGGCAGGCAGGTTGCGTGCTGCCATCCCGATGACAATGGCGTTGTCTCCGGCCAATACAAGATCAATCACAATGATGGCGAGTAGTCCGGACCAAAATTCCGGTGTAAAAATCATTTCCATGTTTTCTCCATCCTCCTTCTTTTCTCATGATAGTTTGTCTCAAGAAAAACAAAACGACCCTTACCAAACCGGTAAAGGCCGTTCAAACAGAAAAAGACCTTTACCGGACAGGCAAAGGTCTTGCTTACAACGTAACGTTGCCAACAAAGCCGGGGATTTCTCCCGGAATGACGACTTTGCTGCGAAAAAGCTACTCCCCTTTGGAGAATATGATCTTGTATTACTATACTAAGCCAGTGAAAGAAAGGTGTCAACCCGTACATGATAAGCGTGCGGAATGCACACGCTAAAAAGTACGAAGAAAGGTAGGGGGGAGTAGCGTGGAAGACTTCCGCCGCAGTCGATTTTTTGTCGTATCCGTTTCGGTTATTCTGCTGTTGGTCATCGCGAATCTGCTCTGGTGGCTGCGCCCCGTCATCAAGACGGGGGTACAATTGCTGATGGAAGTGATGTTGCCGTTTCTCGTCGGGCTGATCATTGCCTACCTGCTCCATCCCATTGTACAGGCGCTGGAAAAACGCAGGGTGCCTCGGTTGATGGCCGTCCTTTTGATCTACATGTCGTTCGTTCTGATCATCTCCATCGGGCTGGTTAACGCTATCCCCATTTTTACTCGCCAACTGGTGGAGCTGTCCGACGATATACCCCGCCTGACTGGTTGGTATCACACATGGATGAGCGAATGGGAGGACCATAAATACTTTTTGCCTGACAGCATTTCGCTGGGAGTCGATCGGGTCATCGTCCAATCCCAGGAGCGGCTGGCGCACAGCATTACGGAATTGGTCAACAACGCCCGCAGCACGTTGGGCAAGCTGCTGGCGTACGCAGTGGTCCCCTTTATCGCTTTTTATCTGTTGAAGGACATGAAGGTGCTGCACCAGGCCGGCCTTTCCGTCGTGCCGCAGCGGTATCGGAAGCAAGTGATTGCCGTCCTGCGCGACGTGAACGAGTCGTTGGGCAACTATATACACGGACAGATGATCGTAGCCTTGATCGTCGGCGTGTGTGCGTACCTCGGTTTCTGGTGGATCGGCATGCCGTATCCGTTCGTATTGGCCTCTTTCGTCTGTCTGACCAATGTCATTCCTTACATCGGTCCGATTATTGGCGCAGCCCCGGCTGTTGTGGTGGCGTTGACCATCTCAACCAAAATGGTGATTTTGGTGCTGGTCGTCAACATCGTCATTCAAATTATAGAAGGCAACATCTTATCGCCCAATATCGTGGGCCGCTCCCTTCATTTGCATCCGCTCATGATCATCTTTGCCCTGCTGGCGGGAGAAGTGGTTGGGGGCATCATCGGCCTGATCGTGGCCGTACCTGTGCTGGCCGTACTGAAGGTCGTGATTAGCCGCATCGCCCTGATTCTCCATGAAAGTTGACAGTCCCCGGCAAAAAAATTTATAATACGATCAATTGAATGTCCTGACAGATGATCGATGAAGGAACGAGTAGGTTACAGCCCTTCTACAGAGAGGACGCTCCCAGGTTGAGAGGGTGTCCAGAAGAAGAGTGACCGAAGGCTGCTCCCAAGACCGGGCAAAAACCGGCGGCTAGACACCGTTACCCGTCAACAAAGCGACAGGCGTCCGTCCAAATGGACAGTGCGTCTGTAAGCAGGGTGGTACCGCGAGATAAAGCTCTCGTCCCTGAGGGGATGAGGGCTTTTTTATTTATCCATGAAATCAAGGAGGCAGTAGACATGAAGAAACTGACAGGCAGTCAAATTCGCCAGATGTATCTCGACTTCTTTAAAAGCAAGGGACATCACGTAGAGCCGAGCGCTCCCCTGATCCCTCATGATGACCCGTCCCTGTTGTGGATCAACTGCGGGATGGCACCGTTGAAAAAGTATTTCGACGGCCGTGTCGTGCCGGACAATCCGCGCATCGTCAACTCGCAGAAGTCGATCCGCACCAATGATATCGAAAACGTGGGCCGCACCGCGCGCCACCACACTTTCTTTGAGATGCTGGGGAACTTCTCCATCGGCGACTACTTCAAGGAAGAGTCCATCACATGGGCGTGGGAATTCCTTACGAGCCCGGAATGGATCGGCTTTGATCCGGAAAAGCTTTCCGTGACCATCCACCCGGAAGACGAAGAAGCATTTGAAATCTGGCACAAAAAAGTGGGCATTCCGAAAGAGCGCATCATACGCCTGGAAGGCAACTTCTGGGACATCGGGGAAGGCCCAAGCGGTCCCAATACCGAGATCTTCTACGACCGCGGCGAGCGCTTCGGCAACGATCCGAACGATCCGGAGCTGTACCCGGGCGGTGAGAACGAGCGCTACCTCGAGGTATGGAACCTGGTGTTTTCCCAGTTTAACCACAACCCGGACGGCTCCTACACGCCGCTCCCCAAGAAAAACATCGATACCGGCATGGGCCTGGAGCGGATGGCCTCCATCATTCAGGAGAAGGACAACAACTTTGAAACCGACCTGCTGTTCCCGCTGATTGAAGCGACCAGCAGAATTTCCGGTGTGGCCTACAAGCAAAGCCCTGAAACGGATGTGGCGTTGAAAGTAATCGCCGACCACGCACGTACCGTCGTGTTTGCCATCGGTGACGGCGCCCTGCCTTCCAACGAGGGAAGAGGCTACGTCATCCGCCGTCTGCTCCGTCGCGCCGTTCGAATGGGGAAAAAGCTGGGCATCGAGAAGCCGTTCCTCTACACCCTGACGGAAACAGTCGGCTCCATGATGGGCGACTACTACCCGGAAGTGGTGGAAAAGCGCGCCTTCATCGAAAAAGTAATCCGCGCCGAGGAAGAGCGTTTCCACGAGACCCTGAACGAAGGTCTGGCCATTCTCTCCGACATGGTCAAGGTAGCAAAAGCGGAAGGGAAGGACCGACTCACCGGTCAAGATGTGTTTAAAATGTACGATACGTACGGTTTCCCGGTTGATCTGACCGAGGACTTCGCCAGCGAACAAGGTCTCGCCATTGATCGCGATGGCTTTGATAAAGCGATGGAAGAGCAGCGTGAACGCGCCCGCGCCGCGCGTCAGGACGTGGACAGCATGCAGACGCAGGGCGGTCCTTTGAGCGATTTGACGGTTACGAGCGAATTTGTTGGATATACTGAATTGGTAGCGACTGGAAAGGTGGAGGCGATCGTCGCCGACAACCAACTGGTAAACGAGGCGGAAGAAGGTCAAACCGTTCAAGTTGTGCTGAACCGCACGCCGTTCTATGCGGAAAGCGGCGGTCAGATCAACGACGAAGGCATCCTTATCTCCGACTCCGTCAAGGCACGTGTAACCGACGTTCAAAAAGGGCCAATGGGCCAAAACGTTCATACGGTCATCGTCGAAGCAGGTACGCTTCGCGTTGGTGAGGAAGTACGTGCCGAAGTAAATCGCGAAGCGCGTCTCGACATTACGAAAAACCACACGGCTACTCACTTGCTGCACCAGGCCCTGAAAGACGTGCTTGGCACACACGTAAACCAGGCAGGTTCTTTGGTAGCCCCTGATCGTCTCCGTTTCGACTTCACGCACATCAGCGCCGTGACGCCGGAAGAACTGGAGCAGATCGAAGCCATAGTCAACCAGAAGGTGTGGGCGAATCTGGCTGTGGAAATCATGAACAAACCGATCGCAGAGGCAAAAGCAATGGGAGCGATGGCTTTGTTTGGCGAGAAGTACGGTGATATCGTCCGCGTGGTCAAGGTGGGAGATTACAGCCTGGAGCTGTGCGGCGGCTGCCACGTAAATAACACGGCGGAAATCGGTCTGTTCAAGTTGGTCAGCGAAAGCGGCATCGGCGCCGGCACTCGCCGGATCGAAGCGGTAACAGGCCGGGGAGCCTACCAATACCTGAACCAGCAGTTGTCTACCTTGAAGGAAGTGGCAAACGCACTGAAAGCTCCTCTGCTGCAGGAAGTCCCTGCTCGTGTGGAAGCCCTGCAGCAGCAGTTGAAAGACGTACAGCGCGAGAACGAATCCCTGCGTGCCAAACTGGGCAACATCGAGGCGGCTTCCCTGTCCGAACAGGTGAAGCAGGTGGAAGGCGTCACCGTTCTCGCCGCTCGCGTATCGGCTACCGACATGGACAATCTGCGCGGCATGGTGGATGAACTGAAGAACAAGCTGGGTTCCGCCATCATCGTACTCGGTTCCGCTGAAGGAGACAAGGTAAACCTCGTGGCGGGTGTAACCAAGGATTTGATGGAGCAAGGCTTCCATGCCGGCAAAATCATCAAGGAAGTGGCAACACGCTGCGGCGGCGGCGGCGGCGGTCGTCCCGACATGGCACAGGCCGGCGGCAAAGATCCGGCCAAACTGCAGGAGGCGTTGGCCCTCGTGAGTGAACTGGTGAAAAACCAGGCAGTTGCCAAGTAAAAGGCTCCTGCACAAGCCGTACGAAAAATAGCGAACAAACAAGGATTCGACTTCGTGCAAGGCGAATACACATGGTAGCAGAACCATCTCAAGAGAGGGGATTGCTCTTAATCGGAATGTGAGGTGTTGATCGTGAGTTCTTTGGACAATACCATGAAGTACACGGTACCCAAGGAAACGAGTGCGGTGGAAGTTCGGGAGACGTTGACGGAAGTGTATGAAGCCCTCCAGGAAAAGGGGTACAATCCGATCACGCAAATCGTCGGATATCTGCTCTCCGGCGATCCGGCATTTATCCCGCGGCACAACAACGCGCGTAGTCTAATTGGAAAAATTGAGCGCGACAAAATCATCGAAGAGCTGGTTAAGGTATACTTGAACGAACAGCGTTCGTAGACAACGGGAGTACAGATGAAACGAATTCTTGGTTTGGATGTCGGCGATAAAACCATCGGGGTAGCAGTGAGCGACGAGATGGGCTGGACGGCACAGGGGGTCGAGACGATCCGACGGGAGTCGAAGGAAAAGGATATCGCTCGATTGCAACAATTGATTTCCCAGTTTCAGGTGAACGAAATTGTCGTCGGTTTGCCGAAAAACATGAACGGAACGATCGGACCGCGGGGGGAAAGCTGTCAGGCCTTTGCCTCCCTGCTGGCCGAGCGAACGTCGCTTCCCGTTCATCTCTGGGATGAACGCCTGACGACAATGGCTGCCGAGCGGATGTTGATTGCCGCTGATGTCAGCCGGCAAAAGCGGAAAAAAGTAATAGATAAAATGGCGGCCGTATTAATCCTGCAGGGTTATCTGGACGCCAAATCGAGGTGACCATTCATGAGTGAAGAGATGATCGAAGAGTTTGAAGTAGGCGACGTGATATCCCTGACGGAAGAAGGCGAGGACAACCCGCGCGATTTCCGGATCATGTACATTTTTGACATCGAAGACCGTTCCTACCTGGTGCTGGTTCCGGTCGACCAGGAGGACGAAGAGGAGTACGAAGTTCACTTCCTTCGCTACGATGGCACAGACATGCTGCAGCCCATCGAGGATGACGAGGAATGGGAGCAGGTCGAGGCTACCTTTGAGACGTTGATCGCCGACTTGGAAAAGGACGACAGCATCTAACTGGATGACGGGGAAAAAGCTTTCTTCTGGAAACGGAAGAAAGCTTTTTTCTTTCCAATCGTTGTCAGAAGCTGCGCGCCATCGTGACAGCCGTATGTCCCTTCGGTATAATGGAAAGGATGCAGGGAGGGAGACTAACGTGAAACTGCTTCAAACAAAAGGAGAAACATATGCAGACCGGCCGGGCAACGGGAATGGGAGGCAAAGATGGATCCGCGTCCTTGCTGCCATCGCGTGCTTTCTGGTACTGGCGGCAGGCGGCGCTGCTTATTACGTATATCAAGGCTTACAGCCAGTGAATCCGGTTGGACAGCCTGTCATGAAAAACGTCACCATACCGAAGGGCTCGTCCGTCAAGGAAATCGGCGAGCTGCTGGAAGAACAGGGATTGATCAGGGACGCGACGCTGTTTGCCTACTATGTGAAGCTGAAAGGCATCGGCAGCCGTCTGCAGGCGGGGGATTACCAGTTCCAGACGGGACAACCTGTCGACCAGCTGCTGCAAAGCATGGTGGCTGGAGACACTGTGGTCAATACCGTTCGCTTTACGGTCCCGGAAGGGTGGAACGTGGAGCAGATTGCATCGGCCTTGGAAAAAAAAGGTCTCGTCAACAAGCAGAAGTTTTTGCAGGAAGTGAACAGCGGCTCCTTTCCGGAATTCCCGTTCGTCGCGTCTATTCCGCAAAAGAAAGGGCGTAAATACCGGTTAGAGGGATACTTGTTCCCGGAGACGTATGAGGTGGAAAAGGGAGCTACCGAGCACGAAATTATTGCCAAGATGCTCGCCCAATTCCAAAAAGAGCTTAAGCCGGATTGGACAGCGAAGCTGAAGCAGCGCAACATGAGCCTGGATGATGCCGTCAACCTCGCATCCATCGTGGAAAGGGAAGTGGTTGTCGACAAGGAGCGCCCGATTGTTGCCGGGGTCTATTTCAACCGCCTGCGTGAAGGGTGGCTGCTGCAAGCGGACGCCACGGTTCAGTTTATCTTGGGCAAACAGCGCGACCGCATCACCTATGACGATTTGAAAATCAATCATCCGTACAATACCTACGTACATCCGGGACTGCCCCCGGGACCGATCGCAAGTCCGGGGAGAGCGTCCCTTGCAGCCGTGGTTCAACCAGCCACGCATGATTATTTCTTTTACGTCACCAAAAAGGACGGCTCATCGGAGCACTACTTCTCAAAAACGTTGGAGGAACACCTGGCGAAGGATGCACTGAGCCGGAAGAAACAATAGCGTGTTCGGCCTGTCTTCTTTGCAGGATTATGCTATAATGGGACGGTTATTGGTTTTTCGGGGGTGAACAGATGATAACCAATCCTTTGATTGACGAATACATTTCCAGGTTGATTCCTGTGCGTTCTCCGCTCTTGCACCGGTTGGAGCAGGAAGCAGCAGCCGAGGGCATCCCGATTGTCCAACTGCCCACGGCGAAAGTCTTGCGAACGCTTCTGCTGCTGCATCAGCCTCGCTCCATTTTGGAGGTAGGCACAGCGATCGGTTACTCTACAATCTGGCTGGCGGAAGCAGCGCCGCAGGCGAAGATTGTCACCATGGAACTGGATGAAAGCCGAATCGTCCGAGCCCGTTCCAATTTTGCCGAAGCGGGTCTTGACGATCGTATCGAGCTGATTGCCGGTGATGCGGCGCAGGGTCTTCCTGGGACCTACCAGTTCGACTGTTTGTTTATCGATGCTGCCAAGGGGCAGTATCGTACATTTCTTGATATGTACCTGCCGCTCTTGCAGGAAAACGGTTTGTTGATCTGTGACAACGTGTTGTTCCGCGGGATGGTGGCTTCACCGGAACAGGCGAACAAACGGCAGCGTCCGCTGGTGGACAAGCTGGACCGTCTGAACGGCTGGTTGATGGAGCATCCCGAACTGGACACATCGATCATTCCGGTAGGCGACGGAATCGCGGTCAGCCTGAAACGAAAAAACAAAGCAACCTGCCCATCGCTGTAAGCGGCTTCCGTGTTTGGCAGTGAAGGGCATGATGAGGAAGGAGATATGGAGTATGGGTCACCCCGTTTTGATTGGGGTCGCCGGGGGCAGCGGATCCGGCAAATCCACTGTTGCGAGGGAACTGTTCCGTCAGTTCCAAAACGAGAGTGTCGCGATGATCGAACAGGATTCCTACTACAAGGACCAGAGCCATCTCAGCCTGGAAGAGCGGGCGCTAACCAACTACGACCACCCGTTTGCGTTTGATAACGACTTGCTGTTGTTTCATCTGCAGGAGCTCCTCCAACGCAGACCGATTCAAAAGCCGATTTACGACTTCAAGGTGCACAACCGGAAAAAGGAAACCACGCTGATAGAACCGAAGGATGTGATCATTCTCGAGGGCATGCTCATCCTCGAGGATCCGCGCATCCGCCAGTTGATGGACATCAAGGTGTTTGTGGATACCGATGCGGATGTGAGGATCGTGAGACGCATTCGGCGCGACATCGAAGAACGCGGCCGCACTCTGGAATCGGTGGTCAACCAGTACTTGACCGTCGTCCGCCCGATGCATCTGCAGTTCATCGAGCCGACGAAGCGATACGCAGACGTCATCGTTCCTGAGGGAGGATACAACCGGGTCGCCCTTGACCTGTTGTCTACCAAAATCCGCAATATCTTGCTGGAGAAACAGCAGCTCAGCAACCGTTAATCCAAAACCGTTTGACACGCCGCACGCACATGTGGCGTGTTTTTTTGTTTCCGTCCGGTGGTTTGTCCAACGTCTCTTTCCGGCAATACTGGAAGAAAAGGCCGGGAGGGATTGGTTCATGCAGCCTGCTCATCAGTTGAAACGGCGCAGCTTTTTGCTGCTGCTTCTGCTTACCCTGATCTGGGGAGGATTGCTTTTGCGCCTCTGGTGGATACAGCTTGGATCCCCCCACCATTTTTCCGAACACGGCATCGACTTGATCAAAAATGCCGTCAGGCAGCGGCAGCAGAGTATCGTTTTGCACAGCGGGCGAGGTGACATCCTGGATCGGAACGGGAAGGCGTTTACGGGCGTAGAACAGCAGGCGCTGATTCTCTTTCCGATAGCGCGCGGCGGGATGGAAGGTACCGACAATCTGCGAAAAATCGCCGGGATTCTTCGCTTGCCGGAAGAACAGATCGCCGGTCCGTTTGCTGCCCACAAGGGGCCGTTCATTCTCCGGAACGAAGAGGGGGCGATCATCGCTTTATCCAGTCGTCAGGCGGATCAGATTAACCGGCTCGGCATTCCCGGGGTCATCGCGCTTCCCGTAACGGAGCGGTATCAAAAGGACGAAGTGGCCAAGCAGGTGATCGGCTACGTCAATCAGAATCCCAGTCTGATCAAATCGCTCTATCGCCACGAGCTGGAGCAGGGAAAAATGTCACTGGACACCGCTGTCGGGGCTTCCGGACTGGAGCGCAGCTTTGATCGCTTTCTGCAGGGAGAAGAGCCGTCTACCTTGTCCTATTTCGTCGATGGAATGGGCAATCCGCTGCGCGGACTGGATATTCGCCATACGCAGCAAGAGAATCAGTTTTATCCGCTGTCACTGGTGACGACGTTGGACAAATCGATTCAGCGGCGTTTGGAACAGACAGCAGACCAGCAGAAGCTGAAAGAAGGGGCAATCGTCGTGCTGGATGTAAAGTCGGGCGACGTGCTGGCGATGGTCAGCCGGCCGCAATATGATCAGACCCAGGTGCGGATCGCCGAGGGTGGGTGGCAGAACCATGCCGTAAAACAGATGCCTCCAGGATCCGTCTTTAAGACGGTGGTCGCGGCTGCAGCACTGGGTGAAGGCCTCGTCTCTCCTACCGAGCGGTTCCATTGTGACGGGGAGTACGGGAAATACGGATTTTCCTGCTGGAAAGAGGAAGGGCACGGTTCCATCACGTTGGAAGAAGCGTTTGCTCACTCCTGCAATATCGCTTTTGCCCAGATCGCCAAACGGGTAGGAGGAGATACGATCGAAGAATACGCGCACCGACTGGGTTTAGGAGTGCGTATCAGCCACGAGACGCCCCATCTGTACAAACTGGAGAAATTCCGGCAGATTGAAGGCGAAGAGAATGGAACGATTTTTGCCGCAGGAAATTCCCGCGATGATGAAGGAGTGTTGATCCAAACCGCCATCGGCCAGCGCGACGTGAGGATTACCCCGCTGCAGGCAGCCAACATGATGGCAACCATTCTCAGGGAAGGACGCCCCGGCCAGGTACGTCTCGTCTCCGATATCACTTACCGCAACGGTTTGAACTTTCACCATTTCCCTGTGCAGTCCTTGCCTCAGGAGGGGATTGACAAGGTGACGGCAAAGAAACTCAAGCACCTGCTTGAAAAAGTGGTGGAGGAGGGTACGGGCAAGGCTCTGCAGGGAGCGGCATGGCCGGTGGCAGGCAAAAGCGGCACCGCACAAGTGAGCAAAGCGGGAGAATCCCGCAATCATCACTGGTTTGTCGGCTACGCGCCGGCCGATAACCCCCGCTACGCCATTGCAGTAGTGGCGGAAAATCAGCCGGTATGGACTAGTCATGGAGCTACGGGGCTTTTCCGCCGTGTCGTCGACGACTTGGCCGCTCTGCAAGGACAATCTGCTGCACCTCCCGAAGCGAACCGATCAGAATAAATCCACGCGCCTGTACCTGGTTTCGCTTGCCCAGACCTGCGATCAGCATGATCGGGGAAGAAGAGGTATACTTGGCGCTCGTCGCCTTTTCCCAGACGGTGTTTCGGTCCGCGCGGCTGGGGGTAAGGCGGCGGACGGTATGGCTGTGCCAATCGCCAATATATTTCCAGCGCCCCCTCCGGCTTAAGCGTTTTGCCAGATTCCGAAGGTACTGGTCATCAAAACGGACGGAGAGGGGTGCTTGGATGGCTTTGGGCCCTGGTTCACTGGCATAGGTAATCAACCAGTCGTTCTCATTGATTGCATATCCCATCAGGATTCCGCCCGTTTCCACAAAAGGGTTTTTTCGTACGGCTCGCTCTATTTGATGCCACGCCTTTGGCGTAATATACAACGTCGTCATGATCCCCGGACACCTCCGCAGCATTTGCCTCAAGCCAACTGTTAGCCTTACCATCATATGTGAACCCCTCAACAGATGACCCTGTACAAAGAGTTGCAACATATTTGTCGAAATAGTAGGATTTTTTTTGCTCTATGACGAATTACCTATAATGGAAATCATAGTATTTTTTTCTTATCGTGTAGGAAAGTTTAAGGGCTTCACCGTGTGAAAGCGTCCTGAAATAAACTTTCCGGAACGCATAAAAAGTTTCCTCTAACGAAGAACCAGCTTCTTCGAGAGGGCTTCAATCGAAGCTTTTTTTATTGGCTGAGGGGGACAAGGAATGGCACTCGCGACAACAGATATCACGCTGGTGGGACAAATGCTGGAGGAGGATGTCTTTACCCATAACGGGACATTGCTTTTAACGCAAGGGACGATGTTGACCAGCACACACATTTACACACTGCTCAGGCAAAAAGTTTTTTACGTCAGGGTTGCTGAACGAACGGAACCCGATCAGGCCAAGTCCGCTTCCATCTTCGCACAGTTGCAGGAATCAGCTCTTGACAGGGAGACTTTGGCCTGTTACATCAAAGCCATGGAAGGGACAAAGCACTTGTTTCAACAGGTGCAGGAAGATTTCGTCCCGCCTCTGGAGCAGTTTTCCAAGGCGTTTTATCCGATTGCCGATCAGGTATTGAAACAGGTGGGCATCTTTCGTTCGCTTTACGTTCTGGAGGGCTCGGAGAGTTACACGTACCGTCATTCGATCAACGTCGGCATTCTTTCTTCGCTGATCGCCAGATTGATGAAAAAGCCCGAAGAAGAGGTGTTACAAATCGGCATAGGCGGCTTTATGCATGATCTGGGAAAAATGCTTGTCCCGAAGGACATTTTGATGAAGCCTGGAAAATTATCAGCCGAAGAGTTCGAAGTGATGAAACTGCACACAGTCCATGGCTACAATCTGATTATGAAAATGGAAGAAGGCTGCCACCTTTTGGCTGAGTGTGCGCTTCTGCATCATGAAAGGTTGGACGGTTCGGGTTATCCGCAACAGCGAACAGCCTCCACAATCCCGTTGGAATGCCAGATCCTTGCTGTTGCCGACATGTTCGACGCCATTTGTTCCGACCGCATCTACAAGTCTCGAACGTCGCCGTTTGAAGCGGCCCAATATCTGTGGAAGGCGGCTTGCGACGGCGGGCTTAACATAGAGATTGTCACACTGTTCGTCCACTACATCGCGATGTTGTACGTGGGTGCTCGTGCTCGTTTAAACACAGGGGAAGAAATCGAGATCATCCTGATCCACAAGGACGAGCCGATGCGTCCTCTTGTCCGCCGTCATTCGGAGTTCGTGGATTTGCGATTCAACCGTCACCTGACGATAGAAAAGATGATTGGGTAAAGTAACCGCCTGCCTGATGATAGGCAGGCGTATTTTTTCTTGTATAGAAATTCTTGCAAGTGAAAAAAAGGGAAATTGTAGAAACGCGTCGAATAGTTTGGATCGTAACTTGGCTTACCATATCTAACCACTTTTTACGGCAAAGGTGATCGTATGTTTGCATCTGGATTGCCAGGCTACTATGTGCTTTATTCCCTTTTTACGCTGTCCTTTCTTTTTCTCATCCGCAGAAAAATGGAGTTGAACAGGCGAGATACCGGCTATGCTCTGGCATTTGTGGCTTTGTTTGGACTCATTCTGCCGATCAGCCTGCACGTCATTGGAATCTGGTGGACTTTAGGGCTCGTTGCTCTCTCGGTATCGTCGGTAATGGCTTCCGTGATCGCGGTCAGAATGAGAGAGGATAGAGAGTTGGAAGGGGAAATTTCACAAGTGTTGAAGCCAAGCGTCTCCATCTTGCCGGTTAGGGACAGTGAAAATGCACCGGAATTTCCACCGCCGCCCGAGCCGGATGATACGACAGCGATTGAGGAGGTAGATGAGAGAACAGTACGATCAGGGACAGCAGAAGACACACCCACTGAGGAAACAGCGGAAGAGCTGCCCTCATTGCCCCCGGAAGACCTTGCAGAACCGCCCGAACCACTCCGGGAAGACCTTGCAGAACCGCCCGATTCACCGGCTGAAACGGGTGAAGAGACGGCTGAACCAGTGACAGTGCATCCGTTTTCGCCGGATGATCTGCACCGTGTACAGGAGCACTACGGCATCGCTTCCGAATCCCTGAGAAAAGGGGATTATTACACAGCATACCGGGAATTGAGAAGCGCGCTTTCCTATCATCCGCCAGTTACGGCCAAAACGATGATCGTTCACGATCTTGTTCGCGTCCTGAAGGAGATGGGGTTGTACAAGGAAAGCATCCAGGAATTACAGAACCTGTTGGCCGAACTCCCTGCCAGCGCAAACAAAAAGCAGGCGGAAGTGCAGCGTCATATCCAGTACATGGAAGCTGTTGTGCGCATACTGGGTATTGAACAAAAGCCGAACTTATCCTGGTCCCTGCTCCCTGACGACATTCACAGCAGAGCCGAACGTGAAGTTCTCATGCAGACAGAAAGCATACGTCCAAAGGAGAAAATGTATGAAGCAGAGCAAAGAAATATTGGGTAAGTCGATTATCAGCATCTCGAGCGGGAAAGATATCGGAAGCGTAAAGAACTTTGTCATCAATCCCGAACTGCGCAGCATCGAATTCCTGGTCGTGCAAAACGAGCAGTGGGAATTTGGCATCAAGGCGATTCCGTTCAAGCTGGTAGAAGGATTGGGAGATTATGCGGTCACCATCGAATCGGAAACCTGCATCATCGACCTGGCCGATATTCCGGTCGCAAACGACCTCTTGTCCAAAAACATTCACATCAAAGGAACTCGCGTCATTACCCGAAAAGGGCAGTTCCTCGGTCAAATCAGTGAATTTATGTTCTCACAGGAGACCGGCAAAATCCTCGGATGCTACGTGGAACGAACGGATGGAGAAACGAAAATCCTTCCGGAAGAGCACGTCGTTACGTTCGGTAAGGAAATCACCGTAGCGGCCGAAGAAAGTGACAAATATCTGGTGACGGAAGAATCGTTCCGTGTTGCCCAAGCCAAACAGGATGGAACGGAAACGACGAGACAAGCAGAGACAGAGGTTGCGGCAGCTGTGGAAGCCAGTGAGCTGGACGAGCTGATAGGTCGAATCATCTCCGCGAACTTGTATGATGAACAGGGTGAACTGCTTCTCGCAGAAGGAGAAGAAATTACACCAGAAGTGGTAGACAAAGTGAAACGACTTGGGCGCAACAAGGCGCTTGAGCTTGCGCTAAAGGCAGTAGAATAATTCATAACCACCTCTCCTGACGACAGGAGAGGATTTTTTGTTGCATGAAAGAAGAAATATCCAACTAAAATAATAGTAAAATAGTATCGTTTTTTCAATGTTGAATTTGCATCATGAGCAAAAAGTCACAGATTACAGGGCTGAAAATTTAAAATATTCGGGAATATTTAAGGGGATTCATGTTATAATGATGTAGGTAAAAGCAGCGAAAAAGGAGAGGATTCCGTTTGAAAAGGACATTGTTGATGCTCGCTTGCACATGTTTTCTGTCGATAGGCAGCGTGTCAGCTCATGGTGTGGGTCCGAAGTTAAACATGAACGTCACGATTGCTGTTAACGGTGTTGAAGTGGTATCTCCCGCTAACCATCAAATGCCGGATGGCACAGTATACGTCTCTTTGCAGGCATTTGGCAACGTAATGAATACGCCGATTGAACTGAGCAAGGATCGCAAGCAGGCAACGGTGGCAGGCAAGACCCTATCAAACATACATATGATTGAAGGCGAGCCAACTGCTTCCGTTCGAGACCTTGCCAATGCGATCGGTGCGACCAATGTAAGCTGGGATCAGGAAAAAAAGGAAGCGTATGTGCTCGTATTACCCAAGGGCACCATTCAACTTGAGCCGCATGTCGTTCCAGCCATGGGTGAGCACTGGGCAAACCCGGCCGAACTGCCGCTTGGTCCTATATACGGAGTCTACAAAGGAAAGCTGGTTTTCCTCGAGTATATGGTTGCACAGGAAGACTTTGCGAAAGGCAAGAATTATGTCAACATAGCCGGGATGAAAGGACTTCCTTCCCCTTCCGTTGTTCAGACCGATATTGAATATCAGGCACACGGTCACCCTGGCTTTGAAATTCCGCACTTCGATATTCATGCGTACTTTATTACAGATGAGGAACAACAAGCGATAAAATAATCCAAATGCACCCCTGCCGTTTATCGGCGGGGGTGCATTTGTTGAAGAGGATTTATTTGGAAGAAATAGCGCTCTGCTTTTATTGGACAGCGTGTTCTTTTTGACATAAACCAAGGGGATACTTTATTCCGTTTGGGAATGTATGAAAACCGCTTGTAAATATCGTACTCGTCTCTTCTCGCTCATGTAGTTCCTTACATTTGATGCAATAATACTGTTCCATTACCAAGACTCCTTCAGGGAAAATGAGATTGCAAAAAACTACTATTATCTTATCAATGCAGGTAATATACAGCCAGATAATAATACATAATAAAAAATAAATTCTGAATCTACATAAATAAAAACGATATTCTATTTTGCATTGGTCATTTGAAAATGGTTTTCTTCATGATAAATCTTCTGTCAATACAGAAAGCTGCCAGTAATGCTAGCAAACCGGTTAGAAGTACATTGCTGTAAGTTTCAAGGGGAAACGGTTTGCCTTCAAGATGGATATCACTCGCACGAAATTCGAGTCGTTTCACCGCATGTTTAGCGGTGAGAAGGTCCTCTTGCTTGGCTAAATCTTCAAGTTGAACTTCAAATAAAAATCGATCTGGCGAATCACTATGAACGAACTGAAGTTTCGTTGTATTCCTCTTTTCGTTCCATTTTTTTATCTCCTCAGCAGCCAACGATTTCGCTTCTCTTCCCGGAACAATCATTTTATCTAGTTTTGGGGCATTTGATATCAAATGTCTGGAAATCAGGTTCAGACCGTGTTTTGTCACGATGGGCTGCTCCGAGCTTGAAATGGAAAGAACCTTTGTCGTTCCCGTGTCTGAATAGATATCAAATACGGAAGCCAGCGCCATTTCCTCTACACCGTTATATAGCAAGACACCCGCCTTTTTCTTGTTCCACTGAAAAGCATTATTCAATACATAGGTCGCAAAGCGCAAATCCATGTAAAATGGGTCCACCTTCGGATTTTTAACGAAATGATAAGAGGGATATTTCATTTCTTTTGCTATTTTTTCTGCCATGGGTTCCCCTACTTTTTGCGAAATCACATAGAGAACGGCATCGATTCCTGATGAAACACCAGCCGAGGATATCACGTTTCCGTCATGAACATACCGCTGATCACTCAGCCAGTTCGTCTCAGGATATTTCTTTGGAAAAACTACCATGTTTTGCCAGTGCGATGCTGCTGACTTCCCTTTCAATAAACCCGTAGCTGCAAGGTTTCCCGATCCCCCACAAATGCTTACCAAAGTGGTTTTGGAATGTTGTTGTATCCACTTCCGGATAGGATCAAACTTCTTATCGTCATACGTTTTCATAAATGGGATGGCGATAATGTCGGGACTTTTCCCTAATAATTGATCCAATTCTGTAAAAGAGTAGTGCGGTACCAGATCAAGACCACCGGTTAATGACTTCACCTGATTGTCTGAAGCAACGGCATACACATTGAATGCCTCCGTCCTAGAGAACAATTCGTATGGAATCATAAAATCTGATCCCTCGGTGGTTTCGTTCCCCAAGAGGACGGCAACAGTAGGTTTATCCGGATTATATACGGGTTTCTTCACGCCTTGCGAAGGAGGAATGGATTCTTGGCGAACCGCGCCGTAAAAGTCCTTCTGTGAGCGAATCAATCCGAACAACCCCACCCCGCCCACAAACACAACGAAAATCAATACATAAACAACCAACCGTACGAATAACCTCTTCATTTTATTTTCCTCCTCAATACGATCCATTCTTTCGAATACGATACCGCTGTAAGGTATAAAAATGTTTGAAAATACTCAAACTCACCATCCGGTTTTAACGAATGTCACAATTACATAACCGATCCCAACCAGCGATGAAATGGATGTCATCACAATCATTCCTTTGTGTTTAAACCCATCTTTAAATAATTGGTAAACCGACCATAGTACGGTTACAAGCGTAAGCACAATCATAACTCGCTGGAATGGCAGCATAGCATCAGTACTCATGCTCATTAACTCGCTAGCGGTTCCTCCCAACATGATAAAAAGGAGTCCATGCAGCCAGTGTTGGGTAGCTAAAAAAGTAATAATAATCGGTAGAAACGTTGATACCTTTTTTCCTGTTTTTATCTTTGAGATCTTTTGTTCTGTTCCCGTCTTTGTGCAGCAGTATTTCATGATTCTTTCCTCCTGTAAAATTTTTGGAGTAATTTACCCTGGGTACACAATAAACCAGCTTTGTGAACTCAATATGAACGGAACCATAGAAAAAAACGCCTAGAGGCGATAATAATCCACTGCTTGTTTACATAGACCGACTTATCCGACATCACTAAACGCACAGGAATAGGACAATTTCGCATGGTATTAAAAAAGCGCTCCATCTGGCAAAAGAAAAAGCCGTTCCAAGCTAGAACGGCTGCTTCCGTTTACAAAATGCTTATTATCGGATACTGCTCAGTTAGCGTAGGGTTTCCGTTTTTTCTTGGTACGACCCCAAATTTAGAGTAATTGTGCAAACGGGAATCGATAGTGGAATAGTGGTTGCTTCTGCAGCCGTTTTTAATTACACCGCTAAAAGGCAGCTTAGTAGAATAAAATTAGATGAACATTCCATATAGCTATTTAGTAAACTAGGGGTTCATTCCCCTTGGGGATATAGCTTCGACAACGGGGTATCCAGCCTGGTATGGATGGGAGAAAAACGGCAGAGGGTATAGAGGGGATGCTGTACATAACGAACGGTTTGGACGGGGAGCAATTTGAGGATTATATGAACTGTGCGATGTATGAATATTCGGATGAGGTAGTATACGCTGCCCTTGACTTACGAGGTGAATGGGTGAGCGACTCCAATAATCCAACATCGCTGGCAATGGAAAAAGAGGTTGCGGAACTTTTGAAATTGCCACACAGGCATTACAGCTCTACAACTGGACCTATGGCGGACCTAACGGAGGATCAAAAAAAAGCTATCGTAGCGATTTATGACGTGACACAGCGGCTTTTACATGGAAAAGGGATTTCACATGTCGTTGTATATCGCGGATTTGGTTGGTCCGAACGCCCGGAATGGGTAAACGAAGGGCTAGAAGAGGGACAGATTATTCGGATCGATGAACAACGAACTTTATCTAGCTGGAGTTTTTCACAAAAGGATTTGTCGGTAATAATAATTTTGGGTTTGTTGTAAAGGCCGTAATACCAGCTGAGCGTGTTTTTGCTATAATAGATATTACCTGGGAATCCGAAACTGTTTGCATTAGTCACGATTACTCGGAAGAGTTTGAAGTCGTATTGATAAAAGGAGGGGATCAAGATGAATAATCGTAGGGATAGACTACCGATCATCGTCCGTGCAACTCCAGAAATGGCTAACTGGATGCATCCCCAAACCGATGAACGAAAAAAGCTGATTCAGAAACGAGTAGCAGCTGCGAAAGAACGCTTTTCGCAAAGAAAAAAGCATGCTGTAAAGTCTGCCAATCCTTTTTCTCCCCGAGTTGAGATCCAAGTCGGTTCCATTCCGGTTGCCGTAATGAAGATGAAATCTCACCGAGTATTGAAGTCGGTACCATCCTGTAAATAATTGAATTTGAGAGCGGGCAAAAAATTGTGGGTTCATTTAGACCGAGTAGATGAACGTAAAACAGATAGGCAGTAAGACACTTGGCTTCAGACAGCGATGCGCAGTTCCTTCGCTGAAGGATGCGTAGTTTGCCTAACTAATCTCTAATAAGTCCACGTTATTGTTGTCGGACAACACAAACATTGTCCTGAAAAAGGCCGAATAAACTGCGGCTTTTTATTTTATGGAAGGGCTCCAATTTTCGATAAAGTCGTTAATATCACCAAATATCGTTAAACGGGTTCGATATCGTAATAACATGGTTGCTGCAGCAACCATTTTTTGTTTGCTCAACGAAAAGGCAGATTTCTTTCATAAATCATGTAAACTTTATGAAAAATAAATTGTCCTATACTATAAGAGGTTACATTGAGTTTGCATGGAGGTGTTTTGGTGGTCTTCAATCAAATTCAACTACGTTCAAAAGTAATTCCTTATGTGATGACGAAGTTGTCTGGTGCCGGGTTTTCGCTGTCTGCATTCTTCACATGTTTGCTGCTTTTATCAGGATTTGATCTGTATAAATTTGTTGAGGAAATTTCCAAATGGTCTTATTGGATCATTTTTTTCGGTTACGGAATGGTTTGTTCTGTTGGAATTGACTTGTTAACAAGTAAGTTTACAAGAAAAAAACTCACTCTTAACATTCTGTTGTATGTGATGGCAGGCTATGCGTTTTTTATCATCCAAGAACTGAATGCGATCACATTTTTTGCTGGGACCGTTGGAGCCATATGCGCTCTACTATATTATTTTGGAACGTATGCTTCTAAAAAGACCACCTTATTTCAATACGTATTTGCCATTGCTGTACCCTTATTTTTTATCATTCTCATGACTTATGATGTTACGGAAAAAATACAGTGGACTGAGGTGCGCAGTGATTCAACATATACAGCAAGTTTTGAATATTTCAACGGAAAACATGAAATTCCAATAAGAGCCACGAAAGGTCAAACGATTACAATCTCTATTGATGTAACAAATGCAAATGGAGGGGGATACGGATTTCATGTATTAAACGAAAAAGATAATTTGGTCGGGATGATGGAAGAAGGGAAGATGAAAATGAAAGCTCAAAATACCGGTGTATACAGAATTGTTTTAACTGGCGATGACCTAAAGGGAAGCATGAAAGTTGTTTGGAGCATAGATGAAACCAATTAAGCAAAGGGATTTCGGGGATTTCGTAAAAAACGGAGGGGTGAAACCATTGAATCTAATTGTTTTGTTATGGTGGATGTCAGGCATTCTCTCTTTTTGGTTTTTATTATTTGCGATATTGATACAATCTTGGGTTTTTTCGCTTATCAGTGCTGTATTGTTTCTTCCGATTGCTTATTATTTTGGCGGAGCCGAAAACGACTATCAACTCATCGCGTTGTTTCCGTTGATTCCGATTGTCTTAGCCTGTGTGTTCTTTTGGAAGAAGAACAATCGCAGGAAAGGAACATAAAATTCTTCCACGGACACCGTCCTTTTTCCCGTACATGCACGCATGGGCAGCCGCCCACATATGGATAGGAGTAAGCACCCAGACGTGGAGGTGGCAGCCGTGTCCAGCATTTTTGTGGCGCTTTCCCTGTTGGTGAAAGAATTGGTCCTGTTCGTTGGATATGTAAAGAACAACGCGTTTCCCCAGCCGCTTCCTGATACGGAAGAGGAAAAGTACCTCAGGCTTATGGCAAAAGGCGATCCGTACGCACGCAACAAGCTGATTGAGCACAATCTTCGCTTGGTCGCGCACATCGTCAAGAAATTTGAAAACACCGGTGAAGACAGCGAAGACCTGATCTCCATCGGAACGATCGGCCTGATTAAGGCGATCGAGAGCTATCAGGTTGACAAGGGCACAAAACTGGCGACGTACGCTGCACGCTGCATTGAAAACGAGATTTTAATGCACCTGCGCAGTTTGAAAAAGACGAAAAAGGATGTCTCTCTGCACGATCCGATTGGCACTGACAAGGAAGGAAACGAAATCACCCTGATCGACGTCCTCGGCACGGAAACGGACGAAGTGGTGGACGCCGTTCAGCTGAAACTGGAAAGCAACAAGATCTACCAGCACATTCACATCCTCGACGACCGGGAAAAAGAAGTGATCATCGGCCGGTTCGGACTGGACCAAGACAAGGAGAAGACGCAGCGCGAGATCGCCCGCGAGCTGGGTATCTCCCGTTCCTACGTCTCCCGAATCGAAAAGCGCGCGTTGATGAAATTATTTAATGAGTTTTACCGCTCCAAACAAACGCAGGGTAGATAGGAAAGCACAGGAGCCCGTTTTTGTTGCGGGGCTCCTGTCTTCAAATATAGGTTTACATAAATCATATTCTAGCGTTTTATCAACACCTCCTGCTGAGTATCGGTTCTGAGTTTGACCAGCGGCGTCAAATAGGAAATTACGATTCCTGAAACCAATGTGATCACCCCTCCTAGCGCAATCACTTTTTCCGACCCAAACCAAACGGCCAGCGGTCCCGAAGCCAGAATGGCAAAAGGAAGCAGAGCAAAACTAAGCGAAAGTAATGCCGAGAAGACCTGGGCTTGTTGATTCTGAGGAACGGTAGTCTGGACGATCACCATTTCCGGAACATTGATTGCAGAAATGGCTGCACCTCTAACAAAGCAGCAGGCCAAAATCAGCCAGAGTTGATCCGTGATCCCCAAGACCAGCAGCATGATCCCGTCTATGATACCAGCGTACATAAATAACGCCCCCTGGCGGCTTACTTTTACTTTCGCCAACACGATGCCCATGACCAAGGCTCCGATGGCTATGCTGGACCGGAGCATGGTTAATGTAGCTGCATCGCCTTGCAAATGTTCCGATACGAATACGGGAGAAAGAGCGTGAAACGGAGCGGCGCCTAGATTGAGGAAGATGGCAAAAAGGGTCAGACCAAACAGCAGCTTGTGTCTCAGCACGATGTCAAACCCATTCTTTACTTGCTGCAAGTAAGGCTCCCGTTCCGTTTCGGGAGCATGTTCTATATGCGTTTCCTTACCGGTGCGTACGATGAGAATCAGGATGGCGGAAAGCAGCAAGAGTACCGAGGTTACGAGTAACGTGGCTGCAGCGGAAAACAGTTGAATGACAGCTCCAACCCCTGCCAAACCAATGATGGCTACAATTTGGCTGGAGGACTGCATCAAGGCATTGGCAGGTTGCAGTTGTGATGGATTTACGATTCTCGGCAAGAGAGCGACAGAAGCAGGAGTATAAAATGCGCCTATCGTTGATTGAGTGAGGGCCGAAACAAAAAACAGCCAGATCGGCAAAGTGTCTAACCAATAACAGATGGGCACAACTACAACGGCAACAGCACGGATCACGTCGGAAGCAAACATCCATTGCTGCAGCTTTCCTTTAGCGAGAAGGGGACTTACAAAAGAACTGAAAAGCATGTGAGGCACCATCGTACAAAAAAACAAGACAGAGGTGCTTACGGCGTCGCCACCATTTCCCATCAGCAGCCAGACAAATGCAATGGAGGCAAAGCTGTCGGCCAAATCTTTCAAAACCCGCGAGGTAAAGAGCAATGAAAAATCAAAATGCCACAGTCGTTCTTTCACAAGAGAGAGACTCATCACTCTGCCTCCTTTTTTACCGCCTGCAAGTTAATCATGACCCTGATTTCATGTGGAGTTTCCTTGTCAGCACGGGGAACCCGACTTTCCCATTTCACCAACACCTCTGACAGTTCTGCCATCAATTGTTCCGTTTCTTGCTCGGTTACCAACAGATACGTGTTGATTTGGTTGCCTTGGGAGTCAGACTCGCGATTCCCCGTGACACGAAAGCTCGTATGGTTTGCTTTATAATACTTTTCGACGATGCCGCCGTTTTCCCGTGTTTCTACCAGTTCGATAAGCCCGCCTTCGTATAATCGTTGCATGTGGTAATGCACGTTTCCGGGTGTTTGGCCGAGAATATCGGCTACTTGTTTCGCCGTTTTGGACGTGCTTGAAATTGTATAAAGAATCTGAATGCGAATCGCACTGGAAAGCAGCTTGTTTTGTTCAATCGAAATCGATAACACATCTTTGGAATCGTTGTCCGCTCGCCCCATCGTGGACCTCCTGTTTGATCTGATAAATTCATTCATTCTGGAAAAATAGATCATCTTGTGAAATTAGATTAATGAATGATCCAAAATCTGTCAATATTAACCATTCCTGAGTGATCTTTTTTCATCACAGGGGTTCTTTCGATCTGCCGGAAGATGTAGAATAGGGAAGAAATGCACAACAGAGAAGGTGAAAATATGGAGCAAAGCCTGCTGACGGTCCTGTTTCTGGGTTTTCTTCTTGGAATCAAGCACGCCATCGAACCGGATCATGTCATCGCCGTGTCGACGATTGCCAGCCAAAGCAAAAAATTATGGCGGTCGACGCTAGCCGGAATCTTCTGGGGGATTGGGCACACAGCCACTTTGCTTGTCATGGGTCTGATCATGATTGTCATGAAGGGGGAAATCCCCGATGTCTGGGCCATGTCCCTGGAGTTTCTTGTGGGTGTCATGCTGGTGTATCTCGGCGTATCGAGTGTCCTTGCCTTCCGAAAGAGAAAGATGCACGCTCACGTGCACGCCCATAGAGAGACGGTACATAACCACTTTCATTCCCATGAATTTACGTCTTCCCATGAGCACGAGCATTGCGACGTCTCTTACCTGAGATCGGTTCTGATCGGTTTTATCCATGGACTCGCCGGAAGTGCCGCCATGGTGTTGCTGACGATGTCAACGGTCAGTAGCGTATGGGAAAGCTGCCTCTACATCCTTGTCTTTGGCGCCGGTACGATCATTGGCATGCTGTTGTTTACAACGGCAATCGGCATCCCGTTTGTAATGAGCGCGAGCAATCTGACCCTGAACCGTTTGTTGACGCAGGTAACCGGTTGGGTTAGTACCGCATTTGGCTTGTATTACATGTACAACCTGGGAGTAACGGAAGGGTTGTTTCAGCTCTGGTTTTCCTAAGTTGTTGAAAACCCGTCAGGATGTTCTCCTGACGGGTTTTTGGTTCAACATTCTTTACCCAGGCGATAGTAATGGGCAGCAGTCTGGTAATCCTCTTTGGCAAAATAGATATCCGCAACTTTGCCGTACGTTTCCTTCAGTTCCGCCACAAAACCATGTTCCTTCAGGTAACGAAGAGAGAGGAGATAAGATTCCAGCGCTTTCTCGTAGTTCTGTTCAAAGCAGGCGATATCGGCAATACAGCGGTGCGCGAGGATCGCATGCTTTTCCCTGACCGGTGACTGGGCGATTAACTCCCGACAAAGCTGCTTGGCTTCCTCATACCGCTGGCATTGCACAAGCGTCTTGGCAAGTTCCAGTTTTGCATTCTGCTGCCTGGTTTGTAACTGAAGCCGTTCGTAGGCAGCAATGGCCGATGACAGAAACTGAATGGACTGTTCGTACTGTTGAAGAACCCCGTAGAGCACCCCGAGGTTTGTCTTGGTGCCCGCTGCATTTTCCAGGTCGGCAGTCATTTCAAAAAAAGACAGTGCCTTCCGATAGGATGCCTCTGCATCGTGCAATTGATTGACGTTCCGGTAGCATACTCCTAATGACATCAAGATTTGCCCCTGCTTATAGAGGTAACCGGTGGCTTCATTCAGATCCTTTGCTTCTTGAAGCAACCGGATTGCGGAATAAAACTCCCCGATTTTGCCGTGAGCGATGCCGATGTTCAGGTAAACGGATATTTGCAGGATTCCGCCTATGGTTTCTTTGGCGAGCAAGCCCAAAGCTTCGTTCAAGGTGGACAGCGCATCGTAATTTTTATCCAGCTGCAAGTACGTATATCCCAACGAATCGATCGTTCGAACCAACGCCCGTGAGTGTGAGCCATCAGAAAGCAGTTCCTTGCTCTGTGAGTAGTATTTCGCTGCCGTTTCCCACGATCGCTCTTTTTCCAACAGCTTTCCCTTGATCCACAGGTACACCCCCTTTTCCGGTCCGGTTAACCATCGTTCACTCAGACTCTGGGAAACAGAGAGGATGACTTTGGAGGCCTGTTCGAATTTTCCTGATTCCACAAAAGACTCCGCCATTTTAATCTTGCGTTTTGTCTCTGACAGCTGCAAAACCTTGTTTTCCGGTTCGACAAACAGGTTCTCGACGCTGCAATTCAAGCGCTCGGCCAAAAGTTTCAGCGTCTCATAGGAGGGTTGCACCAATCCCTTCTCAATTTGACTGATATAAGCCCTCGTCACAATTCCCTCAGACAATTCCTGCTGAGTCAGATTGGCTTCCTTCCGAAGCTCTTTTAGCCTTTGCCCTAATGTCCACATCTTGATCACCTAACAATCATTAACATTTTGTTTGAATATTATGAAAAGTAGTAGTATTATATTTTTACATCATTATGCCGACGCGGATTTGCCTCGCGCAGCAGCTGAAGAAGTATGGCCGGTTAGCGAACCGCTTTTCAAGTAAAAGAAACGATCCTATTTTCGTGAGCCATCGGCATTCATGCGGATGGCTTTTTTCTATAACCAAAAGCTTACCTTACAAAAAATGGTTGGTCAAATGCAAAAAGCACAAAATATTACAATTGGTTACATTATTATGAATTGATAATAAATGTTAATCGTAATACAATGACACTACAAAGATCGCAGAGATGCGGGAATTGTGTCGTCTCCGATCGGGAACGTATGATGAAATCATCGTACAGCTTTCAAACCGTTTTGACTTGTTCCAGCAATACCTGAACGAGCAGTGGATTCGACCGATTTTCCCCTACTCGCGAAAAGAGCGCCATGCGCTGATGACCATCGCCGCCATGATGAAAACCTCCGGGAGCAAACGAGGAAGACGGATTGCCCGTGTGATTCGTCTGATTGCGTTAGGCGAGGCGAAACTGGCAGCCGGTTCTGCAGAGAATCGATTGCGACTGCAGACCTGCATACGACATGGCCTGCGCAGTATTGCCCTTCTGCTTCATCAACCAGAGCCGGATTATGTGAAGAAAGGGACCCTGGTGTACGAGGATGTTCGTACAGATCAGGCTGCAGAGCCGATCGGCAAACATGTCAAACAGGATTTGCATCGTCTGGGAGAATGGATGAGGCCGTACCTGTTTCGTTCACATAGGTACGACCTGCTGGTTGAACACTTTGTGGAACGGTATGGACCAGGTGGAACCTGTTACGATCTCGAGGAGTTTCTCTATAGTTTTGACAGGAGAAAAGACCGGCCAAGACTGATAGAGAGGGCACGTTCCAAAGACTTGGAAATGATCAGCAAGATGGACGAAGGACGGATCTTCAGTCCCATCAGCCCCAGTGCGGCCCCGCCAAATACCGCCGTGTGTTTCCAATTGGCTGCAACCAAAGGGATAGAAGGAATACGAAACGGAGAGTATACCATGGTCGTGAACCGGTTGAACACCGGGTTAGGCGGCTTGTTTGCCCGATATCTTGCCCGATTTGATAAACAGCATGGAAACTTGTTGCGAAAATTGCTCAGCTGGCTGCGTACGATGTATCCAGAGGCATCGATCGTGGATTTTCCTGCGAACGCAGATTTCAATCGCATGCAGATTGACTACGGCGTGACCAAACAAGCCCTCAGATGGACCGGGGAAAATCCCACTCTGGAACCGATGCCGGATCTGATGCTGAAGGATGTGTGCCTGATCCACACAGAAGAGAACACTCTCACCTTGATTGGCAGGGACGGAAGACCGATTTCACCGCAATATTTGGGATCGATTCCTTATGATATGCTTCAGGGAACAGTCGCATATTTCTTGATGCTGATCACTCCTTGGACAAACGCTTTTCCGGTTGGCTGGACCAACAGGATGCACCCGATGCTGCCGCCTCCCGATCAAATCGAATTCCACCCGCGAGAACAACGGGGGCGTCTGGTGTTGCGTCGAGCCTGTTGGCGGATTCCCCTGTACCGGTTCCCTCGGAAAGAACCGGGTGAGTCGGATTTTGCTTTTTTTCGCCGAATGAAAGAATGGCAACTTACACATGGTATTCCTGAGGAAGTCTTTATCAGCGGGGAATACAGGCGCGATTGCGCGAACAGGCGCCCCCCGATGTGGATCAGCTTTCGCAGTTACCACTCTTTGGACGCCGCTTTGCCTATCCTTTTTCAAGAGGATTTGCTGTACATCTCTCTGACGGAAGCGCTTCCCGATCGCAGAGAGCACTGGTTTACAGGATCGGACGGATTCACCTATGCTACGGAATACGTGGCATTGCTAAACTGGCCGAGAACAAGAAACGATATGCCATTCCGCCCATTACTTTCCTCTTGGAAACCATGTGAAAAAAACATCACTACTTTTCATATGTAATGTTTCCACATACAATCACCTGTGTGCAGGTTCTTCTTCCCGAACGTGCATGCTGCGTATAGAACACATGATACAGGAGGAGAGACAAAATGGCTCACATACATACTCCCTTTCAGCTAAAAGGATTGGCTTTGAAGAACCGGATCGTCATGGCCCCGATGTGTCAGTATTCCGTCGAGGCGAAGGATGGGAAACCGAACGACTGGCATTTTGTCCACTACGTCTCCAGAGCCGTCGGTGGTACCGGGCTGATCATCATGGAGATGACCGATGTGGAACCGGACGGCCGAATCACCGATTATGACCTTGGCTTGTGGTCTGACGAGCACATTCCGGCGTTTGCCCGGATCATCTCCGAAGTGAAAAAATACGGAGCCAAAATCGGCATTCAAATTGGCCATGCCGGCCGAAAAGCGGAGGACGCGGAAGTTCCCGTCGCCCCGTCTGCGATCGCCGTCAGCGACAAGTACAAAACGCCGCGGGCTTTGACCACGGGGGAAGCAAAGCAGCTGGTTCAAAAATACAAGGAAGCGGCAAGACGCGCCGTGGAGGCTGGAGTGGACACCATTGAAATTCACGGCGCTCACGGGTATTTGATCCATCAGTTCCATTCTCCGTCTATCAACAAGCGGGAGGATGAATACGGGCAAGACCTGGCAAAATTCGGTGTGGAAGTGATCCAGGCGATGAAGAGCGTCATGCCGGAAGAGATGCCGCTGCTCTTCCGCATTTCCGCTGTCGAGTATATCGATGGTGGCTACGGTCTTGATCACAGCATCGAACTGTGCCGCCGGTACAAGGAAGCCGGGGTTGACATGTTCCACATTTCATCCGGAGGCGAAGGACCGATTGGGAAAGAGCGCAAACCAGGCAACTATCCGGGATTCCAGGTGCCCATGGCCCGGGCCATCAAGGAAGCACTGGATGTTCCTGTCATTGCCGTCGGTATGCTGGAAGAGCCAAAGCTCGCAGAAGCAACAATTGCCAACGGCGATGCCGATTTGGTTGGAATCGCCCGGGGCATGCTGCGTGATCCGTACTGGGCGCTGCATGCCATTCAAGCGGTTACAGGTGAAGTAACTCCGCCCAAACAGTATATACGCGGTTTTTAACCGAATCGAAAGAATCAAGCCCCCGTTTTCAACCAGCAGGCTGAACGGGGGCGCATTTTTAGTGTATAAGCGTACTATGTCAATTAGTTTTTTCGCCCTTTTTGAGAATGGCAAACACACCTAACGTAATTTTTGTTAAAAATTAACAATTAGCAACTGACAAGGGAACGTTATGGTATTCATCAGCCCTTCTTGAAACTAAGATGGGTGTAACCCTCGCTTACAACCCTGCATGGATGCATTCTGGCATGAGTACGGACTGTTTTCCAACGTACAATTCGCATTTACAGGACGAGGGGGATAAGGCTTATCCCCGAGGTCTATGCCTCTAGAATGTGATTCGATCTCCCCTTGGTCCAAGAGGGACTGACAAATACGTTTGTCTATTGAATTAAGAAGCTAATAAGTCATTTGTGCTATGAAATCTTAGTTTTTTACTCATTTCGCTTAGGTAATGGTTCTGAGAGTTCTGGTACAAAAATGGCTTTTTGTCACGCAGCATAGCAAAGGCGATTTTGATGAATTTGTTGCCCATAGCGATATGAATCTTTCGGGCGTGCTTTCCTTTTTCTTTCAGGCGTTCGTAAAAGGG